>NZ_BAAJLT010000008.1:0-269882 GCF_057552975.1 Alteromonas sp. 5NW40-0090 | reverse complement strand
CAAACAGCAGACCTTCAGGCTTTAGGTTTTACACTTTCGATTGAAATTGATTTTGATAGAATGAGTATGTAATTGACAGGATCCGTTTGATGAGCCCTTTACTTAAGTACCTTCAAAAACTAAAGTTTCTCTTCGTATTCCTTTTCGAATCTTTCTCTTAATTTTAACCAGTCATTTTCAGAGTGCCTATCAAAGCGTGCAACAACAAGCTGTGATGATATACCAAGAATTAATTGTTAAGGCTAATGCACAAATCAAAATGCAGTAGAATTAGCCTCGTGTTTTCAGAAAGCAAGAGGGCAATAGGTCTACGGGCACTTCGAACTTCTTGTTGGCGGGTATTTCGGGCCTATCAATTGGGCTAAATGTTTTCGTTTTCAACACGGCGGTTGTATCGCCAATGTTGGCTTTCACATCAACACCCAGTTTACGACCTACTATGGTCAATAACGTAACGGGCTCACAAAAGTAATGATTATTTTCAAGTGCCGTTCTGAAGTATTTGGTTGTGTGTAAGTGCTTGTCAAACAGAAGGCGTGCACCTTCTTTCATTAAACTGGGCTCGTTGTTTACAACGCCTCTTACAAGCTTGCTAACCCCGGGTTGAATATAGAATTCACTTTTTTTGCTTTCCAGCTTTTCTATACCATCAAGCATTTGTATAGCGGCATCGGTTTCACCGCGCCATAGATGGGCAAGCATAAGGTAGAATTCTGGCGGAGCTCTAAATCTCATATCGTTGGGAATGTCCAGTGCTAAAAGTAGAGCTGCCGACTCCTCAACCTGTTCTTCATAACCGAGCAATAGTGCGTAACTAAATAGGGCGTATTGATAGCTGTTATCATGAGATACTTTATTCTCTGCTACGGCCATCCTAGAATTTGGAATAACGTCGACAAACAACTTTTCTGATAAATTTTCATCACCGAGTAGGTTCGCTTTAAATCCCCCTACAAAGCTTGTGCCAGCTGTACCATAGTAACTCGTCACCTTGTTGGCCGCAGTGGCTGGATTATAACATTCGATGGTCTGAAGTGTATCTTTCAACTGAAGTGAAAGCTCTTGTTTAGTGTCGTCTGGAAGTTGTTTCATTCTTTTCCTTAAAGGGGCCTCGCAAGAGGGCCCCAATTACTTAACGCCTTATTTTTTTAGTGGCAATTCAATAATTACGATTTCATTAATTTGAGATGACCCGCCAACACCCAGTTCAGGGTTTTTTGTGAGCCCCTGCGTAACACCTGCGCCAGCATGCCTGTCTTTCACAACAGTGTAACGGGTTTTAATCTTTCCACTGTTAAATGCATTCCTAATCTCTTGCTTTTGAGATGCGCTGAGGCCTGAGGTTCGAGACAATGCGCCACTTTTTCTATCTATCCCAAAAAGGTAGTTATCTGTAAGCTGCCTACCATCTGCTGTGAAACTTAGGCCAGAAAGCCCTGCGTTGCCGCTGCTGTCCAATCCTTGTCTGTCACTGCATTTAAAGTTAGATATGAGCCAGTGACTTAACCCCAACTCATTTATTGATTTGGCAAGTTTTTTCAAGTTTTTTTCTTTCTAAAGACAGCAATTGTAGAAAACGATGCTTCAACAGTACCGATTAAATCATTAAGGATATTACTATCATCACTCGAATAAAGCCGTTTGGGCTTAATGATAGTGTTGAGCACGGCTTTTTTATGCGTAAGACTGCCTGTCTCTGAAAATGGCTCTCCTTAAGAGTGTTTCACACTTACCTTTGATAGTGAAATAGAGTCCAGTGTCTTCAACGAGACTTTAGGTTGAAATTTAAGCTATACTACTTTTGAGGTTGTGTATTATCGCGATACACAGGGGGAGAAACGCTACCTACGTTTCTCTCCCTCTTTATTTGTGTTCGTCTTAAATGACACTACAGCTTCGCCAGTCATTAATTGTAATTGCTCTTGGCCTGTCAGTTGACGCTCAACTATCATTCCGACATAGGCCCACTGCTCTATTTGCTCACTGGGTGTTTTCGGGTAATTAGCTATCGCTTGCTTTGCGTCATCTATCAAAGAGCTATCAAGTTGCAACTTAACACTCCTCTGACTCGCTCTATTATTTTCAGATTTTTTTGTCATTCGCTCTTCCCTTCATTGCTCTGTGTTATTTTGAATTTGACCATGTCATACATGCGCTTGCACCTCGAAAGCTTAGTAAAATTGCATGTAAACCAGCGATGATTACCAAATGCTTTGTCTAACGCATATTTACTAGGCAATTTGTTGGTTGTTTCTAATTGTTGTTTAAGGAACCCTTTGAATTTTGGAAAAAGAGATGTGTCTCGCTTCTCCCAAATTTTTGCACTGTGATTGGCATGGTTGCCTTGGATGGGAAAGGTAGCATCAAGCCACGTTTTGTCGTATTGATATGCCCAGTTCAAAGCGTTTCCTTGATGCTCTTTTAACTCTGATCGATTAAGTAGGCCACGGCGTTTTCTCTCCTCGATTAAAGTCGCTCTTACGGCATCCCGCTTTTCATACATTCTTAAATATTGACGCCATAGGCTTAGCCCATCAACAGACTGAACTACTCCAGTAATCGATGGTTCTGACACACCAAGTTTGGCTGCAATATCCTTACAACTCACATTTTCGATTGCCATTTTTATTGCTTGTCGCTCTATGTCAGCGGTGACAATTTGTTTTCGTTCTGTTGTCTTTACGCCAATTCGGTTGGCTAATTGTTTTACGTAGCCATGACTCACTTTCAAGCGCCTGCTTATCTCCGCAACGTTAAATTGATAACTTTGTAATAGTGCTATTGCTCGTGACTCAATGGTCTCAGACATTTTTAGGGGTTTAGGAGCAGGTATTGGGGGAGGCGCTGATTCTTCGCGCAGTCCTTTTACTACAAATTCAAGCAAAATAGGTTTCAATGGATGAATGCTTAAATCTTGTTCGAAAACTATTCGACGAATACTTCTGGTATTCAACACACTGGGGAGACAAAGCGCTTCAGCTACCTCGTTATAGCGCTCTAACACCGTAGACATCCGAATATGCATGTGCGATGTAAACAGCCCTCGTGAGTGAAATAGACTTTTAAAGTATTGCTGACCAACATTTTCATTATTGTTGCTACGTAGCAATTGCACAATATGCTTTGCGAACTCTATCTGCTGTGCATTAGCGTCTGAAGGAATAACAGACTGTATTGACTTAAAATAACGTGGGAGCCGATATTTTCGATGGTTAAAAGGAACACTGGTTAATTCACACCCATGTTTGTAGCATGCATTCACTCCCCACAATTGGTGTGACAAATGCCAATAAGCGATACCTATTTTAGTTATATCTTCTTTAGCACATTCTGGGCAGAAATTGCTTTGTATTAAAGAGCCAAATGCCAACTGTGGTGAGCATGAAAGGTTTGCTATATTCATATCACCAGCGCCACACATTGCCGCCTTCAGTGCTTCATGGCGGGCGTTATAAAGAATATGCAAAGGGTAAGCTGTGTGGTTATGTAAAAGATAGTCTATACCGTATTCAGAGCGACAAGCGATATCCTGAATATGGCTAGGCAAAAGCTGATTTAAACACCCCCCTTCATAGCCGAACCATTCCAACGAAGTATCTGAGTATGAAACATCCCCCCATAGCCAATGACACCGAGCAACATACGAAAACAAAGTTTCATCAGGTTGAATTCGAGGTGTGTACAAGATTCTACTCATGGTCGATATTCATGCATGTAGAAAAACTTGAATAACAAAAACATTAAAGGATGAATACTGCCATTTTCAGCCATCATAGCACTGGCTTTGAATGCAATGTTGTTAGCAGTGACTTCAGCAAAACTTTGTAGATTTGGAAATAAAACAGTGAAATACCTTTGGAGCGCACTTTGCCATTGCTTATTTAGAGTAACGCTCACTTTACTCGGAGAATGGGAATAGAAGCTACTCTCCATAAACACACGCTTGTGAAGTTCGACTTGCTCCCGCTGATATTCAATACCGCTTCTCATCAGAAGCTTGGTTTCCCAATCAAGCCAACGATGAAAAAGTGTAATATGAGGAGTGCTAAAAAAAGATTTATCAAAAAAATCGCCTGAGCATTCAAACCCATTAAACTCGCTCACTAAACGTTGCCTCAGCGCGGTATTATGCTGATGACAAATAAAAGCAGTCATTGCTTGATGATCTGCTTTCCAAATAGCAAAGCCCTTGGCTCTTATTTCTTCATCATGGCACTTTGAGCAGTATTTTAGAGACTGATAAGGCATTAGTAGCTTTTCAGCATTAAACAGTACGCGTCCCGTTGCCTTGTCATTCAATTGAGTTTTCACATGTGCATTTAATACATCACGAGAGATGAATCCTTGCCAATATTTGCCCACCATATTATCAGTCAATACATCGTCGAATCTTTTTCTTCCATAGGCTTGTACGGCAAACTTCACTGCCCACCTTGGCATGGTCTCTCCTATCAAACGAGGACTTGATATTTGAAAAAGACTTAAAAATTCCTTTGGAGCGAAAAAGTCTGCATACTCCTTGAGTCGATAGAAATAGGCCGGAAGATACTCACCGGGTTTGATGTTAATATTCTCTAGCATTATGGATGAAAGACTGGTGTTCAACATGAGCTCACTCGTCCCCCATATCTAGGGCTTGAAGTCGTTTTATCCGATCAATGCGTTCTTGCTTTTTTGAGTCCTTTTTCTGCGTATTTTTATCAACTATTTGCGCTGTTTTTTCCGCAGAATAGGCGGGCGTGACATCAACTTTAGGTAGCTTCGGTTTAATCGATTCTTTGCGTATGTGAGTGGCCACATGCGCTGTATACAAAGAGTTAAATCGATTACTTTTGGTCATACTCAAATTCGCACTTAGTATATGATTTACTAGTCGCTTCAACTTGCTTATGTTCCCTTCACAATAATAAAAAATTGCATGTTCAAACTCCTTATCAACTAACTTCTCGCCCATACCTAAAAAGTTCGTACTTAAGGCTTTAACCATTGTCTTCCATGTTATGTGTTCAATAGAGTGATCACTTAGAATAAACTTACCATCACTGATTAAACGCCGTTCAGACTGCTCGCTCTGTTCAGGAGCACTGAAAAGGTCGCCAGCTTCAGGCGTACCAATGAAAATCATTGGCACGCCTAAGTCGTTGAAAAACTCTTCTAAAAAAACATTAGTAACAACCTTGTTATCCTTCGTGGTTTTAGAGTTTAAAACCCATTGGACATCATCTATTACAAGTAAACCAAGACCAACCATTCGACATATTTTAATGACATAAATAACCTGCTCACCAACAGTGTCTCTGCTTGGAAGCTTTGCAGTGAAATGACTATTGAGCTTTTTATCGATGGCATTAAGAATTGAAACTAAGAAAGCTTTTTTACTTGTCGCACTTTTAATATAAGTTTTTACAAACATGACCTGCGGTAGTCGTCTAAATCCAGTGTTTTCAGAAGGGGGATGAAAGTTATCAACAGGATTAAACGTTTCTAACAACTTATCATGAACGGTAGTTTTACCATGCCCAGAGCGCCCCATACAAAGCATGGCAGTACCAGCGTCTATTAGAGTATTTGGAGCAGGCAAGTCTTTTACCGAAACCTCGCCGTTTTCAACTAAGTTGAGATATTTATCGTAATCGTCTGTCTTAGGGTGGCGATTGAGATAACCAATAAGGATCATGTGATGAATTTGATTATACAAATCAAATGTATACTCTGGCGGAACATAAAATCGTTTAGCCAAACCAACACGTTTGATACCGTTTGATAATGTAGAATAATTGGGAGTAATATCGTCCCTTGCCGATAGTCGAGATATCAATTCAGATTCAGTTAGCTTCAGCATCTGAAGCGATGTAATAAATGGATTATCATCAATCCATTGTTCAAGCAGAAGGGTCGCTTCAGTCATCACTGCCTCCTTCACTATTTAAGGATGGAGTATCAAAGTAATCTGCGGATGAATCAATTGCACTAGTGCCAAACACATTTCGAGTTTCAATAACATCTCTGGCGTTTTCTGATTTCTGTGCTTGCCTGAAGTTGTCCTGTATTCCGGCAACTATGCCTTTGCGGTCTGGAGGTCTGGTAGAAGTGTTTTCATTTGATAACTCACGTTCTTCAGCTATCGATGCTTGCAAGGCAACGTTTGCCATTCTTCGATCTTTACGATTGATAGACATCCTTTGCTTTTCGATTTGTTTTTGCTGCCTAATTTCTTCAGCAGTTAGGTCTTCAAACCTTTCATCATGCGACGCCAGTGTAAATTCGATGATTTCCGTACCAAACTGTTTTGATAAGTACCATGCGTAACGCGGGTCATCCTTGTTTACACGCACTTTTATTGAAGGCTTCGCCTGACCACTAAATCTGATCTTTTGTTGCCAATCTTGGAAACCTTTGTGGGATGTTCTATATGTAAGCTCACTCGATAAAATGAGTATACCGTCGATGGTTACTTTTGCTTCCTCTTGTTCCAACATCGCGTACATCACTAGTTTTTTGGGGCGACGATTTCCAGAAGCTATTCTTTTAGAAATGTGCTTATTCCATAGCGCTAAAGGCGTCGGCTTAACACCTTCAAACACATCAAAAGATTGTAACCGTGTGTGGTTCATTCTTTGGCGATTAAACGACAAAATCGATTCAATAATTAGTCGATTTAACGAGTCAATATCATGTATGGCGAAGTTTGAAGGGTGAACGGCATCTTTTGCAGGATTCGGCTTTACACTCCCGTCCAATCGCTGAAACAGAATTTTGTCTTGAGAATCAAAATTTACCTCTACAGTCCCCTTTTTTTTACTTAAGTAAGAAGTTGCAAAGGTAATGGTTTCTAATTTCAAGTCTGCTGCCAGCATGTCATCATAAAGACTAGTGGTATATTCTCCCCCTCTATCGCAGAACAACCTTACGCATACGTGTTGGCAAGGCCAATCATCTTCGTCGATTTGAATTCCGTACCTTGCACAAAAATCAACTTTATTCGTAAAAGCATTGTAAAGTGCTTTTTTGACTGCGGAAACGCCGCGCTGATACGTAATGCAATAACCTACGATAACCCCCGAAAAGGTATCAACTACGAAGTACAAGTACGGGCGACCAATCACCTCTTTAGCTGTATATTCGCCCCTGCTGTTGATTCTCGATACCACGTAAATATTCAGTGTAGTGGCATCAATTTCATATGTGTCACTTGGCCCAATAGAGTTTTCTTGTGCTTTACCACGTGTAATGTCTTGATTATTTTGAACTGCCTTTACACTCGTTTTAAGCTCTTCCCACTTCTTCCAATCTACATGCTTTTGAAAGTGAGCCGTAAATTGATCAATAGAAATATACTTACGAAAGTCAAGGTAGCGCTCTTTACGTCCATATACGTCAGCCGATGAATAACAAAGGCGTTGGCAAAACTCGCTATGTAACGAAGTATATTTGTGGTCAGAAACTTTTGATAAATGCTTTTTTATGAATTGTTTAATTCGCTTTATGTCTTCTTGCGTAGCATCTCGTCTTAAATATTCGTCGGAATCGCCTTTTGCGCCAATAAACGTTCCACCTCGTTTAGCTCTCTTCGCTTCAGCCTCTTCACTATTTAAAGGTAACTTTCGATTAGTTCCACAAAGATACGTTAGTGGTAATAGCGCTAAAGGGTGAGAACCAAATGCTAAGTATTGATTGAGATAGTTATATAACGACTGAGGGGTTATATTGGCTTGCTTGGCGTAAGCATCAAAAGATTTTCTGGATAAATCGCCTTTGATATATAATTCTATGTCATTAGATTCGATTAGTGGTCTTATTTTTGAGTATCTCTCATACGCCGTGGCTACACGACTTTCTGTGGCAGACAAATAATGTCTAGACGAACTAAACGTATTAGGCGTTCTTTCAAACATGTCCCATGCACGCCCTTCGATATCTTCGCCAATCTTAACCAGAATAGGCTTAATAGGTTTTTTACGTTGTAGCGATAGCGCAACTACTTTTGATTCGGGAAAAGTATACGCAACGGTATATTCGAGTTCTTTCTCATCTGTATTTTTAGCTTTTATGATTTCGTTAATTGAGTAATCAAATGCCTCTTCTGTCGGAAGACCTACCATTCCCATGCGTAGTCCTCCTTAGCATTAAAGACAAAACTTGCATCAGCAAGCGGACGAAATAGGTCTACCTGTAAGCCTTTATGCCAGATGAGATACCAAAATACGCCGTATGTTTTTTCAAACGAGATAGACATTTTTTTGGATACCAAAAAAATCAAATCTGCCAATCGATGACGCTTTCTACCAGTAAGGAATTCTAAAAAATGAACTTGAAAAGACTTAAGAATAATATGGGGAACATCAAGGTTACGATGCCTTCTAGCTATTGCAAGATTTTTGACTAAGTTCGGACTCAACGTCCAATGTGAAGATGTAATTAAACGATACTCTTGCTGCTTTTCATCTTCCCAATAAGCTTGTTCGATTTTCAGCTTATCTTGTGTGCGGCCAGTAACAGCATCACCACTATCTACTATAAGCACTTCATCATTGTATTTTAACGAGACAGCAATCTTTTTTGTTTCACCTGTCATAATATCGACATATTGAAAACAGAAATCTGTAGTCATGATAGATGCTTGATACCCTTGATTAGCATCTTTTACCAATCCACGTTTTGGTGCAAAACGGGGATGGGCGATATTCAGACGAGTCGCAACCGCTAATGTTGTATCAACATCTATTAAAGGATATTGCGTCTTTACCTTAGAGACGTTTTTTAAATAACTGAGTGTCAATCCAAAATGCCGTTCCATGTCTGAAAAGTATTCGTGACGTTGTGTTTCTTGGGCTAGTTGCTCAGTTGAGGCATTTCCCATGCTTGAGAACTGACGAGCGGTTTTATACGGAATGTACTTACCTTCGAATTCTCTCCGGGTTAAGTAATCGTCAATTTTATTTTCAGTTAACTCAGTAACAGTTGGCTGTTTAATTTTAGGTGAATTTGCATTTTTCATAACTTACTTTCCAATGGCTACAAGTCGGAAAATAGTCTTGAATATTGAAATTGACAAGGAAAGGCACAAAAACCACGAAAAGTTATTGGTAAAGTCAATAAATTCGTTGAAAACAAAAAAAATAACTAACCACAAACAACTAGAATGTGTAACTATTAAAGGTTTTTATTGATAAAAACGAGAGGCTGAAATGAATTTCACTTCGAAACTCACTTTATCGTAACAAATAAATTAACTTTGTCAACAAAGGCTATACTTGACGGGGAACTCATGCATTACTAAAATTTTAAAATTTACAATTTACCCAACATTGACGAAATGAGAATCACAGAAGATAAGTTGATTGAATTTGAGTTATTTCTAAAGCCATTTAACAAAAGCAACAAACTAGCGTTTGAGCACTTCGTAAAGCAACGTCGATTCGCTGAAAATGAGACTATACGAATATCAAAGAGCTCAAAAAAAAGCCCGTCACCAGAGTAAATATAAAACTTCCGCGTTTAGTAAATGCTGCTTAAGTTAACCAATTGCTATCAATGCGATAAGCATTCTTGTTCCAAATGCCCTTTTACAATATCCTCACTGTTAGTCTACTCAAAATCGTTATAGCTGTTTTTTACAGGGCCAGTTAGTCTCGCTGATTTTTCTGAAAAAACTAGATAAGAATAAAATCAAGGACAAGGAATGACCGTTTGCCTGAAAAAAATATGTCAAACATTAGTGAGCTAATATTATTTAAACGGTTAGATTCTATTAGAGGTAGTGATACCCAATGTCATGCGCTAGTTGCTTTTGATTAGTTTAGCTTGTTGCCGCTAACGCATGAAGTGGCAGAACCCGCGGCAGAATAGAAAGCAGAACCTAAACCTGACCAAAAGCCTGAGGTAAAAAAATTAGCTCAGTAGAAGACATTTTCGCTGATGATGACTTTGGTTTACTAGGTGATTCTGACGATAGAATTTTTCGTATCAAACATATTAAGTCATCGCTAATTATGCCTAAGACAGTGGCAAGACGGGAGAATGGTCTAGTGTGCCAATCGAGCAAATAAACATAGCAATCGAGCTTATTGTAAGTGGGCAGATTGTTAATTATCGATATAACTCATCGGCACAGAAAATTGAATTGAGATAAAACAGTAGGCACGGTGTTTAATTGATTTTACAAGGATTAAAATGAAAACGGATTTTAGTGAAGGCTTCTATTCAAACGATAGTACAAAAGAAACGTTAGCGACAAGAAATACACTACTAAAAGAGCAAGTAGATACTGCTAGGCAAGAGAAAGATAAACTGTTGATATTTTTGAAAAGCCAACTAGCAAGTTACTTAGGTCTAAAGGTTGCTTATTGGATTCAAGGGTCATTCAAAAGCCATACTGTAATACGCCCTGTTCGCAGTAGTGATGAGTTCGATGTTGATGTAGGCCTTTATATTTTTGCCGATGCCGAAGCTCAAGGTCTAAATGCATCTGATGCAAAAAGTTTACTGAATAAAGCTTTGCAGGCTTATTGCAAATCCCATAGCACGGCTAAACTCGAAGATACTAAACCAAACTGTGAACGAATAAGGTTTATTGATAATTTTCATATTGATCTTCCCCTGTATTATATAGACGAACAAATAGGAAAGTGCCGCTTAGCTACCGAAAATAATGGTTGGATAGATAGCGATCCTAAAGCATTACAGTCATGGTTTGGTAATCAGATAAAGGATTTATCTGATACTGAAAAAGCTCGATTACGCAGGGTAATTAAAGCTATAAAAACTTGGGTTAGCCTTAAGAATATAAAACTCCCGTCTATTGCAATATCAACCTTTATAGCTAGAAACTATGTTGGTTACGCTTCAGAAGAAGATGCAATATGGAAACTATCAAGTAGCCTAACAAATCACATAGTAACTGGCGGGAGAATCCTTAGTCCTATTAATGGTGATGATTTAATAAGTGCTAAAGACGAAGAAGTAAGTGAACTAAAAAGAGCTTGCTTACAATTTCAAAACGTTTTGAAAGCAGTTGCGCTCTCTGAGTCTATTGTCGTTTCTCACCAACTGTGGTCAATTGAATTTGAACATGTATTACCCCCACTCAACTCGCTTAAAGTACAAGCTGGTAGCGAGAACTTACCAGCAATAACAACACCGCCTCAAATAAGTGTTAAACCTTCAAGCGGAGTACCTGAGCAAGTTCTAAATAATGTAACCGTTTATCGAGGCGATAAGCTTAGCTTCAAAGTACATAACAAA
Organism: Alteromonas sp. 5NW40-0090; assembly: GCF_057552975.1. Lineage (NCBI taxonomy): Bacteria > Pseudomonadati > Pseudomonadota > Gammaproteobacteria > Alteromonadales > Alteromonadaceae > Alteromonas > Alteromonas sp. 5NW40-0090. The sequence goes on along the minus strand of NZ_BAAJLT010000008.1, from coordinate 258,638 downwards.
AGTGATTATTCAGCAGGATCGGAAGTCATATGGATGGTGCGAAATACTGATAAAGATGCAGGGTTAAAAAATGACTTGGGACACAATCAAAGGTTTGGTATCTCAGAATCAGTAACGGAAAACTGTGAGTATCGTGGTAAACACTTTATGGAGTGTACAATTTTAAATGCAGGTCAAATTGTTGGTATATCTTCTGTAACAGTTAATATTTATCCGCAACAAAGACCAGTTCGCAACCCACCTAAAAAACGATATGGCCCAGTAAGATAAAAATATGTGGAAAGTTTTACCAAAGTTTGGATTAGCAAAAATATTAGTATTGTTATTATGCTCGATTGTAACCACTGGGCTAATTTGGGCTACAAAAGGTTGGACGGGTGTAACAACTTTTTTTAATGAAGATGGTTTTAGCATTATATCCAGTTTGTTAATTCCTGTTCTAATTTGCTTTGTGGGTATTACTTGGCTATTAGGAGTTTACGTGTGGCGTTGGCTTTGGAAGATTCCATTCGTTGGGGCACTACTGAATGAAAAGGTGTGCCCTGATTTAAATGGCTCTTGGAAAGGTAAAACTATTTCTACTTTTAAAGATGATCAAGGTAATCCATACGAAAAAGAAGTGAAAATGGTTATTAAAGCAACTTTCTTTGGTTTTGATATACGCCTTGTATCTGTTGATAAATACCAGAGAAGTACTGTTATGCAAAGTGAGATATTAAAAGATCCTCGCGATGGTACATTCTATCTCAGTTATATATACGAAGCAGTAGTAGACCAACCAAAAGAAACAGACGATTCAAAATTTGATGGTGCGGCTCGATTAGATGTCAGGTTTGAAAATGGAGAGGTTCAACTCGTTGGAAAGTATTGGACAAATCGAGGTTGGCAAAGAAATATGCAAACAGTAGGAACAATTAGCCTGCAAAAGGATTAGTAATATATTTTAGATAGAGAAGATATAGATTATGAAAGAAATACTTAGAAATCTTTCCCATTGGACTCTTATGGTGGGTTTGAGACAAGTCGATGATCTTTTCGAATTATAAAATTTAGATTCAGTTGTAGAATTGAAGAAGCCATTCAATAGTTATCGTAAAATAAAAAAGCCCACTTCAAAGTGGGCTTTAGCTATCTATTAAACGCTTTATTTACTGTAAACGACTTATTTAATCCCAGTAAACGTTTTATTTACTCAAATCATTTAATTAGGCGTAATCGCGTTGTGGTAAACGTCTTGCACGTCATCACAGTCGTTAAGCATGTCCATGAATTTTTCAAACATAGGCATGTCTTCTTCGCTAATCTCAGTTTCAGTCTGAGGCATCCAGCTCATTTCTTCAGCAATAAAGCTAATATCTGGGTAGGCTTCAGTTAGCGCTGTCTTTACTTGATAGAATTCAGTGTGCGGCGCATAAACGGTCACTTTATTGTCTTCTACTTCAACGTCAGTTACGTCTACGTCAGCTTCCATCAGCACTTCTAGGATAGCGTCTTCGTCGTCACCTTCAAACTGGAATACTGCTTGGTGATCGAACATATGCGATACCGCACCCTGTGCACCAAGTTTCGCGTTAGTTTTAGTAAAGCAGTTACGTACTTCGGTAATGGTACGGTTTGCATTGTCAGACAAGCAGTCAACAATTACCATGCAGTTACCTGGGCCAAAACCTTCGTAGCGCATAGGCTGGAAGTCTTCACCAGCGCCACCAGCGGCTTTATCAATCGCTTTTTCTATAACGTGGCTTGGTACTTGATCTTTCTTCGCCTTTTCCATTAGGCGGCGAAGTGAAAGGTTGGTGTCCGGATCGGCACCACCATTTTTCGCACATACGTAAATTTCTTTACCGTATTTAGAATAAACTTTAGTTTTTTGGCCGGCAGTTTTTGCCATGGCGTTTTTACGAACTTCGAATGCTCTTCCCATCTTAAAATTCTCTTTCTCGCAATTTGAAATGCTGCGTTGGGTTTTATCGGGCTACCTGTTGCCTGACGGTTCGTCAGGCGCATCGCTCTGCCTTACTTGGAAGCATTGCCGAACTCGACGTTTCTATAAATGGTCGAACGCGACGGTGCTAAAAATTGCCAAGCGAAACACAGCCCAAAATAACGGTAGGCTAAGCGACACAAAAAATTTGGACGAAATTCTACCTTAAATTTCATGTAATACCAATGTGAACGCCCCTAGAAAGGGTGTAGGTTGGTAGCTTTCACATTTTTAATGAGGTCAAAATGTACTATGACCCCATATTTATGTTTACGGTAAGTGCTCGGTTGCTAGGTAGTCGTGGGACTGCATTTCCTTCAAGCGGCTAAGACAGCGTCTGAACTCAAAGTTAAGTAGCCCCTCGGTGTACAAGCTTTCCAGCGCGACTTCTGCAGATATGATCAGCTTTACATTTCGCTCGTAAAACTCGTCCACCATTGCAATAAAACGGCGTGCCACATCGTCATTATGCTGGCCCATTTCCTTAACATTCGCTAAAAGCACTGAGTGATAACAACGGCTTAGCTCAATGTAGTCGCTCTGGCTACGGGGCCCGCCACACAGGGCTTTAAAATCTATCATCAATACCCCGTCAGCATTTCTAAGCGTCGGTATTTTTCGGTTGTTCACCTCAATATTTTCGCCTTTAGAGCCTTCTTCCGGTGCTAACTGAGAAAAGTAGCTATGCAAGTTTTCAGTAGCTTCGTCATCAAGTGGGTAGTGATAAATTTCGGCTTGCTCTAAGGTCCTAAGACGATAATCAATACCGCTATCAACATTTACCACCCGGGTATTCTGATTAAGTAGGTCGATGGCTGGTAAGAACCGCGCACGCTGCAATCCGTTTTTATATAAATCGTCAGGTACTATGTTCGACGTCGCCACCAGCACGATGCCGTGACCAAACAGTTCTTCCATTAACGTGCCTAAAATCATTGCATCGGTTATATCAGACACGAAAAACTCGTCAAAGCATATTACCCGCGCTTCTTTTGCTAACTTGGCAGCCACTAACTTTAGTGGGTCTTGCGCGCTATTAAGCTGCTTTAGTTCATCGTGCACACGGTACATAAAGCGGTGAAAATGCACGCGCATTTTCTTCTCGAACGGCAAACAGTCGTAGAAGGTGTCTACCAAATAGGTTTTGCCTCGCCCTACCCCGCCATAAAAGTAAATACCCTGAATGCCGGGCTTTGCATGACCTTTTCCAAACGCTGCTTTTAACTTTACCCGCCACGTCGTTTTCTTTTCAGGTTGGGTAAGCTCATCAAACAAGCGTTGAAGTTCTTTTACTGCATTTTCTTGCGCCGCATCGTAATGAAAGTCAGACGACTGAAGATCTAGCTGATATTTTTCCCATGGCGTCATCGCCGAAACCACTCCGTACAAAAGTCAATAGTGGCGCTTGCTGCACCGACCTGCTTGAATTTCTCAATTATGACCTTAATTTTAATGGAAATCACGGTAGAATCTCACATTGAAATTCGACATACACCGAATAAATACCTCGATGTATGCGCTTTTCGGGTTCGACCTTGCTATATTCAGCGTATGGTCGAAAGCAGCTTTTAGATCGTAGAAGTAAAGGTCGGCTGCAAGATGTAGATTGATTCGGAGAATATAATGGAATTGTTAGTATCTCTTGCTTTGTTAGTAGTTGGGTTAATTATTGGCTTTTTCGCAGGTCGCTTTTTTCAACAGAAGCAGGGCGCAGGCAATACTGCACAGACTGAGAAGCAAGTTAAAGAGATCCTCGCACAGCAGGCGCAACACCACATTCATCAAACTCGTCAAAGCTTAGAGAGCATTGAAAGCCAGTGCGAAACCCTAAAGCAACAAATTGAAGAGTATGAATTGCTGCTTGAGCAAGGCGGCGATGATGACAGCAAAGTCCCTTTTTACGGGGAACAAGCAACCACATATTTACGTAACAACCTAAAAGGGTCTGACAAATCGAGAGTTAAGCGTGTTTCTGATACACAGCCAAGGGACTTCGCTAACTCGGGTTCTGGGCTGTTCGTCGGCGGTTCTGATAAGAACACCGCAGAAAAACAGTAACATCGGGAACTTTATTACGACCTCGGACTCTTTTAGTGAAACCATGCTATGTCGCATATAACATGAAGGAGTGTAAGCGAACATGAAAATGTCTTTCCGCCATTGTCTATTGGCGTCTGCCGTTGTTGTAAGTTCATTGGGCTTTACTGCTAGCACACAGGCGGCGTTACCGTTCTTTTCTGATAAGAAAGATGAAGTTCCCTCTTTAGCCCCCATGCTAGAAGAAGCTACCCCAGCGGTAGTAAGCATTGCGGTAGAAGGAACACAAACCTCTACGCAGCGTGTACCCGAGATGTTTCGCTACTTCTTCGGTGCCCCGCAAGAGCAGGTTCAGGAACGCCCTTTCCGAGGTCTGGGTTCTGGTGTCATCATTGATGCTGATAAAGGTTACGTCGTTACCAACAATCACGTTGTTGATAACGCAGATGAAATCACGGTTAAGTTAACTGACGGTCGCGAGTTCAAAGCCAAAAAACTGGGCTCTGATGAGCAAAGTGATATCGCGTTACTTAAAATAGAACCTGATGATTTAAAAGCATTACCGCTTGCCGATTCTGACGCGCTGCGCGTAGGCGACTTTGTAGTAGCAATTGGTAATCCGTTTGGTCTTTCTCAAACGGTTACCTCTGGTATTGTAAGCGCTCTGGGCCGCTCAGGCTTGAACATTGGCGGCTATGAAGACTTTATTCAAACCGACGCAGCAATTAACCGCGGTAACTCAGGCGGTGCGTTAGTTAACCTTCATGGTGAATTGGTTGGTATCAACACCGCTATCTTTGGTCCTAACGGCGGCAACGTCGGCATCGGTTTTGCTATCCCTGCCAATATGATGAAGAGCCTTGTTGACCAAATTGCAGAGTTTGGTGAAGTTCGCCGTGGCCTATTAGGTATATTAGGTAGCGATATTGACGCGGGCCTTGCCGAAGCTATGAATGCGGAAGTGAACATTGGTGCGTTTGTGAGTGAAGTTCAGCCAGACTCGGCTGCTGAAAAAGGTGGTCTGCAAGCCGGTGATATCATTACTGCGATTAACGGTCGAAAACTTCACAGCTTCCAAGAACTACGTGCAAAAATTGCGAGTATGGGTGCTGGCGCAGAGGTAGAACTCACCGTTATGCGCAAAGGTAAGCAAATAAGTGTAGACGTTGTACTGGACGACGCTACTGATACCACGGTAACTGCTGCTCAAATTCACCCAGCACTAGAAGGTGCAACCTTGTCTAACGGCACTGACGATGCTGGTAATGCTGGTGTAGTGGTCTCTGATATTGAGCGTGGTGCGCCCGCAGCGCGAATTGGCCTTCAATCTGATGACGTTATAATTGGCGTTAACCGCGTGCGTACGTCTACGGTTGCTGAGTTCAGAAATGCACTAGACGAAGCAAAAGGCGTTATCGCCCTCAATGTAAAACGTGGAAACTCGACGCTATATTTAGTGATTAGGCAATAAAGCACGTGAGTTAGCCATACCTATTTGGTTATAGAAACAAAACGGCGCGCCTTCGCGCCGTTTTTTATTGAAATTGGTTAAAATAAAGCGTTGCCTGCACTTTGCAGCATAATACCATTTTGCAATAAACCGGCCTCAGTTACATAAAATTTGCGTTTCGTTACGGTAGTTTATTGAATAAAGTGATATCCTTTATATCACGAATGATAATTCAAAAACGTTGCGCTTTTAATTTGTGAAGTAGTGCCGCTATGACGGTACATATAGAGTAAGTGCGACAGACAACAATAAGTGTGATTTGTGACTGGCCGCTCAATAATAAACTTCTTACTAAAATCTATAATTCTTGGCGTTGCTGTTGCTGCACTGCTGTTGGTGTTTATCCCCGAGCTTCGCAATGGTAAAGGTCTTGCTCAGGGCTTCTTTAATACTCATTCAGTCAGCGCCAGCCGCGAGAGCTATTTCACCGCGTTAAGCCGCTCTGCACCCGCAGTAGTTAATATTTACAGCGTAAGTATTGAAAACGGCTCTGGTATTTTTAGAAATCAATCTCGTGGGCGCACCAACCTTGGTTCAGGCGTTATTATGACAGAGAATGGCTACCTACTGACCTGTCACCACGTGGTTGCCGATGCGGACAGTATTTACGTAGCTGTGCAAGACGGCCGTATTTTGGAGGCGCAGATTGTCGGCACAGACCCTTTGACCGACCTAGCAGTATTGAAGGTAACCGCGGATAACCTGCATATCATTCCTCAAGTATCAGAACCTGATACCCATGTAGGTGATGTAGTTATGGCGATTGGTAATCCCTTCGACTTAGGCCAAACAGTTACCCAAGGTATTGTCAGTAGAGCGGGTCGTAATGGTCTTTCAAACTATGTTGATTTCATTCAAACCGATGCAGTTTTGAACCAAGGTAACTCTGGTGGCGCGCTGGTAGATAGCAATGGCATTTTACTAGGCATTACCAATGCTAATTTTCAGGTGTTAGATTCTAATAACCGCGCACGTAACGTGGACGGTATTAACTTTGCTGTGCCATACGAACTGGCTAAGCGAGTAATGGATGAAATTATCAGTAACGGGCGCGTTGTGCGCGGCCAGCTAGGTTTTGTCGGCGGTGAAAATCGCAACCGGCCGGGTATTGATGTTCAAGCGGTAGGTAAAGGCAGCCCTGCCGATATTGCGGGTATTCGCCCTGGCGACATTATTGTTGCCATAGACGGCGTGCGTTTAGAAAGTGCTTCCAAAACCTTGGATATGATTGCCGAAACCGAACCCGGTACTGAACTAGAAATTGAACTTAGTCGCGATGGTCGCTCCATAACTATTACAGCTACTGTTGCAGAGCTTCGCGCGGGCCAATAATTGTTATAGATATTCAGCGCCACATAGGCAGATAGCGGTTGCTCAGTTGCTGTTTAACTTCACTGGTAATAGAGATAAATCAGGTACAAAAAAAGCGCCGTAATGAACAGGCGCTTTTATTTATACTAAAAACTCACAAGATAACGTTACTCTTTAACTCGCTCTATGATGGCGCCTAAACCACCAAGTTTCTCTTCTATCGACTCATAACCACGGTCTAAGTGGTAAATTCGATTTACGTGAGTTTCACCGTCTGCAATAAGCCCAGCGATAACCAAGCTTGCTGATGCGCGAAGATCAGTAGCCATCACTGGCGCCCCTTTCAAGCTTGAACTGCCTTTGGATACAGCTGAGTTTGCTTCTAATGCGATTTCGGCGCCCATACGCTGTAGCTCTGGCACATGCATAAAGCGGTTTTCAAAAATAGTTTCTGTAATTACGCCTGTACCTTCGGCAACACAGTTTAGGGTGACGAACTGAGCTTGCATATCGGTGGGGAATGCTGGATGTGGTGCAGTCTTAACGCGAACAGCCTGCGGCTTACGCCCTTCCATATCTAGCTCAATCCAGTCTTCACCTACCGTGATTTTCGCGCCAGCTTGTTCTAACTTATCTAGCACAGCGTCTAACGTATCAGGGGCCGCATGGGTACAGCGAATTTTACCGCCAGTTACTGCAGCTGCGACTAAGAAAGTACCGGTTTCTATGCGATCAGGCAGTACGGCATAATCGCAACCATTTAAGGTTTCTACACCTTCAATGGTTATTTTATCACTTCCTGCGCCAGTAATTTTTGCGCCCATCTGGATAAGACAATTCGCCAAATCAACAATTTCAGGCTCTCGTGCAGCGTTTTCTAAAATAGTCGTACCATCAGCCAATGCCGCGGCCATAAGTAAGTTTTCGGTAGCACCTACACTCACCATATCCATAAAGATTCGGGCGCCTTTTAAACGACCATCAACTTCAGCACGAATATAGCCTTCGTCTACTTCAATCTTTGCGCCCATCTTTTCAAGGCCAGTTAAATGAAGATTCACTGGGCGTGCGCCTATCGCACAACCACCAGGCAAAGACACGTTCGCTTTACCCTGCTTTGCAAGCAATGGGCCTAACACCAAAATTGAAGCACGCATGGTACGCACTAAATCATAAGACGCGGTCACACTTTCAAGTGTACTTGCATCAATAACAATATCGTTAGGCGCGGGTAACGCTACCTCTACACCCAATTCACGCAAAAGCGCCGTAGTCGTGTTGATATCACGAAGACGGGGAACGTTGGTATAACGACAAGGAGAATCGGTAAGCAAGCTAGTCATCAACAACGGCAGCGCCGCATTTTTAGCGCCAGAGATACGCACAGTTCCGTTGAGTGCAGGGCTCTTTTTAATTACGAGTTTATCCACGTGCTGCGCCTATTATTGAGGAATATTAAACTGGCGCTCACGCTCCCAGTCTTTCACTGAAAACGTCTTGATGGTAATTGCATGCATGCTGCCGTCTGCAATTTTATCAGCTAAAGGCGCGTATACCGCTTGCTGGCGCTTTACACGACTCATTTCATCAAATGCATCACTTACCGCGATAATATTAAAATGCGAACCTTCACCCTTCACGTGGACTTCGTGTAGGTCTAACGCATCTTTCAAGATCTTTTCAATTTCAGACAATTCCATAACTTACTTCTTTATTCGCTAACTGGTGTTTATTCTAAGGGTAAAAAGCTATTTGCGTCGCTTATTTTCGCAAGCTTCTGTAGCTTTTCAGGCATTTTATAAAGGGTCATGCTAACACCATTTTGCTTTGCATCCCTAACAGCATTAATAAGCCACGCCAAACCAGCACTGTCTGCACGCTCTACATCACTTAAATCGATCTGACATCTTTTATTAGTAATCAAAGCACTGCGTTCGTTACCGTTTAAGCTTTCCCAGAAATTTTTCGACAGTGTTTCACGGTCGAGATGACCGTGAACCACAATATTGCCTTTGTCATTTACCTCGAAAAGGCTCACTCAGCCTCTCCTTCGATTTCAATTGGCTCGCCCTGCTTGAGCTCTACTGGCTTACCAATTTTATCGCGCATTAGCGCAATCACTGAATCGATGCCGTCTTGACGGAGTATTGATTCGAATTCGCTGCGCTTGCTGTTTAGCATGCTAATGCCTTCAGCCACCATATCGTAGGCTTTCCATTCATTAGTTTTGCTGTCTTTACGAACTTTGAAAGCAATTTTAATTTCAGGGCGGTTGGGATCTTGAACAACCGCGCGTACAGTCACAGACTTCTTATCATCAAAAGACGATTCAGGCTCAAAGATAACTTCTTGGTTGTCGTAGTAGCCCATCGCAACAGCATAGGTTGTTACCAAATACTGACGAAATACACTGATGTACTCGCCCATTTTTTCTTGAGGAACCGATTTAAAATGCTTACCTAGCACCATAAAAGCCGCAAATTTATAGTCAATGTGCGGCACCAACTCTTCTTCCATGATAGTGCGTAGCATTTCAGGATCAGCTTTAATTTCAGCCTGATTCGCTTTAATTCGCTCAAATGTGCGGTTAGCCACATCCTGAACTAGCTCATAGGGGTTTTGCTCATTAACTTCTTGCGCATTGGCTATGCCTGCTACAGACATCATGAAAATGCCAATTGCTACCATAAACTTTTTCAAAATCACTCTCCTAACTTAAAACTCTATTTAGCAGACCTGACAAACAAACATTTAGTTTCATCAGGCCGCTGGAATTAATTGACGACTAGGTTACATACGTTCAGATGCTATGCCGCGATTAGTCTTCATCGCTGCCGCGGTTAAATAAGAATTGTCCAATAAGGTCTTCTAGCACTAACGCTGACTTCGTATCTTGTAGATAATCACCATTTTGAAGATTAGCGACACCGTCAAAAGAGAACCCTGGCTGGAAACCAACATATTGCTCACCCAATAAACCAGACGTCAGAATAGAAACCGAGCTGGTTTCAGGGAAACCGTTGTATTCATTTAGGATTGATAGTTCAACCACTGGCGTAAAATCTTCTTGGTCTAGCGTAATTGATGACACACGGCCAACTGTTACGCCCCCCACTTTCACCGCTGAGCGAGGCTTTAATCCGCCGATATTGTCGAACTTCGCATATAGGGTGTAGGTATCGCCTTCGGTGGCTACCGTTTGGTTTGCAACCTTTAGTGCCAATAACAACAGCGCACCAATCGTAAGCATGACAAACACACCAACCATTACTTCCGTTTTATACTTGCTCATTCCAATCCCCTACTCGATACCAAACATAAGGGCGGTAAGCACGAAGTCCAGCCCTAATACTGCTAATGATGAATAGACCACCGTTTCGGTAGTCGCTTTGCTGATCCCTTCCGATGTAGGAATAGAATCGTAACCTTTAAATATGGCAATCCACGTCACAACCAAGGCAAATACGAGGCTTTTTATCACACCGTTAATGACATCTTGGTTCCAATCAACGGTCGACTGCATAATTGACCAGTAGCTACCTGCATCAACACCCAACCAGTCTACGCCGACCAAATGGCCACCTAAAATACCAATAGCACTGAAAATAATGGCCAGCATAGGCATGGCTAACATTCCCGCCCAAAAACGCGGAGCTACTATGCGCCTTAAGGGATCTACCGCCATCATTTCCAAGCTACTTAACTGCTCAGTGGCTTTCATAAGGCCAATCTCAGCAGTCAACGCAGACCCAGCACGTCCAGCAAACAGTAGAGCCGTAACCACCGGGCCGAGTTCTCGTAGTAGAGACAGTGCAACCATGGGACCTAAGCTCCCTTCTGCACCATAATCCACTAAAATAGTGTAGCCTTGAAGTGCCATCACCATGCCAATAAACAGCCCCGACACCATGATGATGAGCAGCGACTGAACACCAACCACATAAAGCTGTTTAATAACCAGTGGAATATTTTTTACTCGAGGGACAGCGACAAGTGCACCAAACAACATCAGTGCAGCTCTACCAATTGCGGTAACTTTCCCTATCGTTTTAGCACCTATTGATTGGAAGAACTTCATTCATCTGCCCCCAAAAAGCTTGTTTTCAAATCAGGTGCAGGGTAATGAAAGGGTACCGGGCCGTCTGCTTTTCCTTTCAAGAACTGCTGAACTAATTCAGAGTCACTTTCTTTAATTTGCTGTGCCGTTCCTTCACCGATAACCCGCTTATCTGCCAAAATGTAGATATAGTCAGCAATGGTCAACACTTCGGTTACATCATGGGTTACTACTATGCTGGTAAGGCCTAGTGCGTCGTTTAGTTCACGAATTAGCTTCACCAACACGCCCATCGAAATAGGATCTTGGCCGGCAAAGGGTTCGTCGTACATGATTAAATCTGGGTCTAGCGCTATCGCTCTTGCGAGTGCGGCCCTGCGCGCCATTCCACCAGACAGTTCACTGGGCATTAACTTAGCCGCACCGCGCAATCCTACTGCCTGTAGCTTTAAAGCGACAATCGTTGCTATCAAGTCTTCTGACAGATCAGTATGCTCGCGAAGGGGAAACGCCACATTATCGAACACACTCATATCAGTAAACAGCGCGCCACTTTGGAAAAGCATGCTCATTCTACGACGGGTTTGGTAAAGAGACTTTCTCGACATTGAGACAATCGAATCGCCGTCGAATTTTACGTCGCCTTCATCTGGCGTTAACTGCCCACCAATAAGGCGCAGCAGCGTGGTTTTACCTATACCACTTGGGCCCATTACCGCAGTAATTTTGCCTTTGGGTACCTTTAGCGATATCCCATCATAAATGATGCGATCGGCGCGCTTAAAGGTAAGGTTATCTACTTCAACTAAATGATCCATAGTTACTTAAATGTCGACCCCTGACGCTGGATTGGCTACGTTTCTAACCGCGATTGCAACCCACTTAAAAAAATAATAAATAATATGAGTGATAGGCATATTCAATTTCTATGCCTTTGCACACATCTCTCATAAAGTTTACTGAGCAGTTTACTTTTAAGAACGCGCAATTTCAAAAAAGTTTACTCTTCAGTGTAGTTTTTATGTTTACAGGCTAGCATGATCTATCGACATGCTCATTGGGCCGTGTAATTTGGTGCCATTGTACGCTTTTTCAAGAGCCTCGCCAAAGTCAAAAAGTTACAAGTTATGTTCTATTGAGACGAATGATAGGTGTCCCGCGCTGAAGTAATGCCCGCGCCTTAACTAACTCTTACATATAGTACCAGTCCCCATCCTATTTCCTTGTTTATTAACTGAAACTGAACGCTCGGGGTATACCAATAAAGACTCATTTAACATTCACTATCGGCAGAAATTTACGGTAATAGCCCTTATTTGATGAAAATAAAGCGTTGCGAGCATAGGCAAATGGCACTCTTTTTGCGACAATCTAGCGAAATACTTTCTCTTACAGGTTGTTGTGCTTTTAAACATTGTTATTTTTCTGATTGGGCTGATTGTCTTGAGTTGGAGTGCGGACCGTTTTGTTTATGGTGCTTCAGCGCTGGCAAAGAACATCGGTATCTCTCCTATGATGATCGGCCTAACGATTGTCGCTATGGGCTCTTCGGCACCTGAAATCGTGGTCTCCGCTATTGCCTCTGCCAATGGCAATATGAACACTGCGGTAGGTAATGCACTAGGTTCGAATATAACAAACATCGCATTGGTGTTAGGTATAACTGCGCTTGTAAAGCCGCTTCTTGTTTCATCTACCACCCTAAAACGTGAACTTCCAGCGCTTCTGATCATCTCACTAATAGCTATCGGCTTTATGTTTGACGGAGAATTGAAGTCTTATGAAGGGATCATCTTACTGGGCCTATTTATTTTTGTTCTGGCAATGATGGCTTGGTTGTCACTTCAAGTAGATAAAGAAGACCCGCTTGTTGCTGAAACCGCAGATGAGATCCCTAAGGGCGTTTCAAATACTTCCGCGCTTATCTGGATAGGTGTTGGCCTTGTTGTTCTGCCATTGAGTGCCCACTTTCTAGTAAATTCGGCCGTTGAAATTGCCAGATACATGGGCATTTCTGATTTAGTTATTGGACTGACTATCATTGCCTTTGGCACAAGCCTGCCCGAGCTTGCAGCAAGTGTAGCAGGCGTGCTCAAAGGCGAAGACGATTTAGCACTGGGTAATATCATCGGCTCTAACATTTTCAACCTGCTTGCCGTACTTGGTATGCCTGGGTTAATTGCCCCAGGTCTTCTCGACCCAGATGTTTATAATCGAGACATGTACGTTATGCTCGGCTTAACTTTGCTATTGTTTTTGTTCAGCTTCGATTTAATTGGCAAGCGTACAATTTCAAGAACAAATGGATTTATACTTCTGGCTTGCTTTATCGGCTATCAATTCTGGCTGTTCGGATAACCATGAATACAAAAACTCAGATGCACTATATTGAATCGGCAAAGCGTGTTATCGACATTGAAGCGCAAGCCATTGCCAATCTTGCAGAGCGCTTAAACGGTGATTTTATCATTGCGTGTAACATTCTCTTCAACTGTAAGGGAAAAGTGGTCGTGAGCGGTATGGGTAAGTCTGGGCACATTGGAAATAAAATTGCTGCTACGCTGGCCAGTACAGGAACGCCTGCTTTTTTCATGCATCCAGGCGAGGCCAACCACGGCGACTTGGGCATGCTGAGTAAAGGAGACGTCTTATTAGCCATCTCTAATTCTGGTGAAACTAACGAGTTAGTTAATCTTTTGCCTGTCGTTAAGCGTTTGGGGATACAAGTTGTGGCCATGACCAATAGTGCATCCAGCTCGTTGGGTCAACACGCAGATGTAGTACTTGATATAAGCGTTGAAAAAGAAGCCTGCTCGTTAGGTCTTGCCCCTACGTCAAGCACAACAGCCACTTTGGTTATGGGCGACGCCCTTGCGGTGGCCTTACTCGACCAAAAAGGCTTTACGTCGGATGATTTTGCGCTGTCGCATCCTGGCGGTAGCTTGGGTAGAAAACTGCTGCTCAAAGTGAGTGATATTATGCTTAACGGCAGCGACATCCCGCTAGTGAGTGAAAACGCATCTGTCGCTGACGCGCTTTTAGAAATCTCTAAAAAGGGGCTTGGCATGACTGGTGTATTAGCCTCTGATGGCTCATTGACCGGCGTCTTTACAGACGGTGATTTACGACGAATACTCGATGCACGCATTGATGTGCACGGCGTAACCGTAGAAGATGTGATGACCAAAGGCGGTAAAACCACAACCGCAGAGCAATTGGCTGTTGAAGCCCTCAACTTAATGGAAACTCACAAGATAAGCGCGCTGATGGTCACCGATGACAAGCGCAAACCTGTTGGCGCCTTCAATATGCACATGCTTCTGAAAGCAGGAGTACTCTGAATGACGACGACCTTATATACCGATCTAGACAAAGGGCTTTTTGAAAAACTAGCGCATATTAAGCTACTGGTGTGTGACGTAGATGGCGTATTTTCTGACGGCCGCATTTACTTAGGCAATGACGGTGAAGAACTTAAAGCCTTTCACACTCGCGACGGATATGGCGTAAAAGCGCTAGTAAGCAACGGCGTCAATGTCGCAGTTATCACAGGGCGACGCTCAGCAATTGTAGAAAATAGAATGAAAGCCCTTAACGTTGCGCACATAATTCAAGGCGAAGAAAATAAAGCAGACGCGCTGAGCGAACTGATGCAAAGCCTGAAGTTAGCGCCTAATGAAGTTGCAGCGGTAGGTGATGACATGCCTGACACAGGTATGTATCAACATGTTGCTGTTAAAATTGCAGTGGCCGATGCCCACCCTTACGTCGCCAAACAAGCCAATTGGATAACCACACTTCCAGGTGGGTTTGGTGCGGTGCGAGAAATATCAGACACTATTTTGCAAGCCAAAGGGGTGGCGAACGAGATTTTTGGAGCGAGTGTATGAGCCTATTTGGCTTCAATCGCTTAGGTTTAAGTATATCGGCGCTATTTATCTTAGCGCTTTTGATGTACATCCCTACGTGGATGGAAGAGCAGCCTGAAACTCAAGGCAGTAGCGAAAATGACGCCTTGAAGCCAGCATATAAGGCTAAGAACCTAACGACTACGTTATACAATCAAGACGGTGAGTTGAACCACAAAGTGTTTGCAGAGTCGATGGAACACTATGACCAGCTGGGTTTTGTTTTATTTCAACAGCCAAAGTACACCTTGTATACGGAAAACGCTTCATCACCTTGGGTTGTAACAGCACAAGAAGGAACGCTTTATAACAATGAGCTGATTCAACTTGAAAATAGCGTTGTTATAGAAAATCAAACCAGCGATGATTTTGTGAAAAGTTTATCAACTGAATACATACAGATAAATTTAGACACGAAACAAATGACATCTGATCAACCCGTTGAGATACTGGGTACACAGTACCTTATTTTAAGTAATGGGTTTAACGCGAACTTACGCACACAAGAATACGAGCTTTTAGATCATGTACAAACGACTTATTCCCCTAGCAACTAGTTTTATGCTTGCCATCGCTAGTGGTGCGGTGCTTGCTAGTGAAGACGACTTTTCACAACCCATCAAAATAGGGTCGAACACCCAGTTTATTGACGGTAAAAACAAAACTGCGCTTTACAAAGAAGACGTCCTTATCACGCAAGGTTCGCTTGTCATCAAGGCTGATGAGGTCGAAGTTATCGCTACAGACGGCAGCGGACGAGAAATATTTATCGCACGGGGTAACCCTGCTAGCTATTCTCAATCGCTTGAGGACGGTACGCCAGTGTCAGCAAAGGCCAATGAGATACGCTATGAAGTGGCTAATCGTACCATCTCTCTGGCAGGCAGCGCTGAGCTACAGCAGGACACCAGTAAAGTGCAAGGCGACAAGATTACTTTTGATATGATTACCGAGCAATTACTTGCAACCGGTGGAGCGGGTAAAAATGGCGAAGGCCGGGTAACTACGGTATTTACGCCGGAAACTATTCGCAAAACATCGTCAAAGAAAGATAACAAGGACAATGAATAGCAATGGCTACTTTGAGTGCTAAAAACCTTGCTAAAGCCTACAAGTCACGACAGGTTGTTCGCGATGTGAGTCTTTCTGTCTCAACGGGTCAAATAGTCGGCCTTCTTGGGCCTAATGGCGCTGGTAAGACCACTACATTTTATATGATTGTCGGCTTGGTAAACCTAGATAAAGGTAAGATTGAGATTGACGACAACGAACTCACTCATCAACCAATGCACGAGCGCGCACGCCGCGGCATAGGCTACCTTCCACAGGAAGCATCAATTTTTAGAAAGCTTACGGTACATGAAAATATCATGGCTATTTTACAAACCCGTAAAGATTTAAATTCACAGCAGCAAGAAGAAGAAGCCGACGCCCTACTTGATGAATTTAATATCAACCATATACGTAATAGTACGGGGATGAGTTTGTCAGGTGGCGAGCGCCGTCGTGTTGAAATAGCACGCGCTTTGGCCGCAAAACCACAATTTATTTTGTTAGATGAACCATTTGCTGGTGTTGATCCAATATCAGTTAATGATATAAAGAAGATAATACAACATCTTCGGGATAGGGGCATTGGTATCCTTATCACGGACCATAACGTACGCGAAACATTGGATGTTTGCGAGAAAGCGTACATTGTGAGTCATGGCGAGCTTATTGCGCAAGGAACGGCGGAACAGGTTTTAAGTAATCAAAAAGTAAGGGATGTATACCTAGGCGAACAATTCAGGCTATAGTTTGTGTAACCGAATTGTCATTTTTCAGTTTAGCTCTGGTATATTCAATTTAGAGCATTTAAATAAGACGTAGATGAAACCATCTTTACAGCTAAAATTTAGCCAACAACTTACAATGACACCTCAGCTTCAGCAGGCCATTAAACTGCTGCAGCTTTCTACGCTTGATCTCCAGCAAGAGATACAAGAAGCACTCGATTCAAACCCACTATTGGAAGTGGAAGAAGGCAATGACGAGGCACAGCTAGAGAAGAACAACATCGATAATGATGATAGTGCATCTGAAGCAACGGCTTCTGCTTCAAGTGATACATTGGAAGCGGGCGATGCGCTAGAGAAAAACGATCTTCCAGACGAGCTGCCAATCGACAGCACATGGGATGAGTATTACTCCGCGTCTTCTGCGCCTGCACCTGGCCCATCTAATGATGATGAACAAATCTTCCAAGGTGAGACCACTGAAGACATCCAAGAGCACTTGCTTTGGCAAATGCGCCTCACTCACTTTTCAGACACTGACCGCGCAATTGCTACTGCTATCATCGACTCTATCGACGAATCCGGTTATCTAACGGTTACCCTTGAGGATATTTTAGAAGCGGTAAATGACGACGATTTAGAAGAGCCGATAGAGATGGACGAAATAGAATGTGTGCTTAAGCGCATTCAGATGTTCGACCCTATTGGCTCTGGCTCACGCTCTCCACAAGAATGTCTTATGGTGCAGTTGCGTCAGTTTTCAGAAGACACGCCGTGGCTTGTAGAAGCGAAACAACTTATCGAAGAATATTCAGACTTACTCAGCAGCAAAGACTATCGCACCCTGATGCGAAAAAGTCGCTTGAAAGAAGACCAGCTGCGCGAGGCAATGCGTTTGCTTCAAACCTTGAATCCTCGCCCAGGTAGTGCTTTAGTTACTAAAGAGCCTGAGTACGTTATTCCTGATGTCTCTGTAACCAAGAAGAATGGCCGTTGGGTGGTTGAGCTGAACCCTGACAGTTTGCCTAAATTAAGCGTAAACCAGCAATACGCTGCCATGAGTCGCCGTGCCAAAAACAGTAGTGACTCGCAATTCATCCGCTCACACATGCAAGAAGCCAAGTGGTTCATAAAGAGCCTTGAGTCTCGTAACGATACCTTAATGAAGGTAGCCAACTGCATTGTGCAACAGCAAATGGGCTTTTTTGAGCACGGCCCGGAAATGATGAAACCAATGGTGCTAAATGATGTCGCAGAAATGGTAGATATGCACGAATCGACTATTTCACGTGTGACAACGCAAAAGTATATGCATACGCCGCGTGGTATTTTCGAATTGAAGTATTTCTTCTCAAGCCACGTTGCAACCGAGTCCGGTGGTGAGTGTTCATCCACAGCGATTCGTGCATTGATCAAGAAGTTAGTGGCCGCAGAAAATCCTAGTAAGCCGCTAAGTGATAGCAAGATTGCTTCATTGTTAGCCGAGCAAGGCATAAAAGTCGCTCGGCGAACAATAGCAAAATACCGGGAATCGTTATCGATCCCGCCGTCGAACCAACGCAAAAGCCTTATTTAAACGGGCTTAATAATATAAGGAAGACGAAATATGCAAATCAACCTTACTGGTCATCATGTCGAAATCACCGACTCTTTGCGTAATTATGTCGATACGAAGTTCAGCAAACTTGAACGTCACTTTGATCACATTTCTAATGTGCATGTCATCCTGAACGTTGAAAAATTAAATCAAAAAGCCGAAGCGACCGTTCATTTAAGTGGCGCTGAAGTATTCGCATCCTCAGAAAACACCGACATGTATGCGGCGATTGACAGCATGGTTGATAAACTCGACCGGCAGGTAATCAAGCATAAGGAAAAACTGAAAAAACATTAGTAGTTAATTGAGCATGGATATACAAGCCATCGTAAGTCTGGACCGCACCGAGTGTGCGGTTCAGTGTAATAGTAAAAAGCGAATTCTTGAGATCATCGCTGATATCGCTGCCAAGCAAAACGATAACATTGACCAGGCAACGGTACTTAATAGCTTAATGGCTCGAGAACGGATGGGTAGTACAGGCATTGGTAATGGTATCGCCCTGCCCCACGGACGCCTGCCGGGCCTTGAGAAAGTGATTGCCATTGTTGTAACCAGCACGCCAGCAATCGACTTTGACGCCCTTGACGAGAAACCCGTAGACATCTTTTTTGCGCTACTTGTTCCAGAGGAACAAACCGAAGGACACCTTCAAACGCTGGCCACCGTGGCGGGTAAACTAAGCGACAAAGAAACGATTAAAGCGATACGTCGTGCAACGACAAGCGACGATATTCTAACTGCATTAAGTTAAACATTAAGCGCCTATTAACCGTTTAGTAGGCGCCTCATTAATCAACGCGTATGTGATAAAACCAGAGTATTAGGGAGAAAGTAGGTGAAGCTGATAATAATCAGTGGTCGTTCGGGATCTGGTAAGTCTGTCGCACTTCGCGCATTGGAAGACTTAGGTTATTACTGTGTTGATAATATCCCGGTAAACTTACTTCCGACCCTAACCCATACTGTTGTTGATGAGTATGATCAGGTAGCGGTAAGTATCGATGTGAGAAACTTACCTAAAAATCCTGACGATTTGGTAGAAATTCTAGACTACCTGCCCTCTTCGTGGTCGATGACTATTGTCTACATCGACGCGAGCGATGATGTACTGGTTAAGCGTTTTAGCGAAACACGTCGTCTTCACCCTCTCGCCAAGCTTAATAAATCGCTTTCAGAAGCCATTAAAGCCGAGTCTGCACTACTTGCGCCTATTGCAGAACGCGCAGATTTATATTTAGACACAGATAAGCTTACCATTCACCAACTGGCAGAGTTAATTCGAGAGCGTATCTTGGGTAAGAAAAGCTCACGCCTTGTGCTTGTGTTTGAGTCGTTTGGCTTTAAGCACGGTATTCCAAAAGATGCGGATTACGTTTTTGATGCCCGCTTTTTACCCAATCCCCATTGGGAGCCCGATCTTAAACATCTGACCGGATTAGACGCACCAGTGGAAGTATTTTTGGGATCGCAGCCTGTAGTGACCAAGTTCATTTGGCAAATTCAGAATTTAATAACGACATGGTTGCCTCATTTAGAGCGCAATAACAGAAGCTATGTAACAGTAGCGATTGGCTGCACTGGCGGCCAACACCGCTCTGTCTATATTGCACAGACCTTGTCGAAAACCTTCAGTGAAATACACCCTGATGTTCAAATTCGCCATAGAGAGCTGAATCAGTAATGACTATTCAAAAAACGCTAACTATCGTCAATAAGTTAGGGTTGCATGCAAGAGCGGCGACCCAACTGGTTAAACTGGCTAATCAATTCGACGCTAAAATCATCTTAAAAAAAGGCGATAAAGAAGCAGACGCAAGCAGTGTATTAGGATTAATGATGCTTGAAAGCCATCAAGGTGAACAGGTAGACGTGATTGTGGACGGTAGTGATGCTGTTGATGCACTTGCAGCCATTGAAGAGCTGATTGAGGGCAGATTTAACGAAGACGAATAGTCTTACTTACCCAATCCATTGACCAATTAATCAACACTTAGCGCAGTTATCTTAAAATCCTGCGCAAAACCTACGCAATTATCATGACAGACTCATCATAATTGCGATATTCTACGCCCACTTAGGCTCTATGGCCTGCATTGTTCATCTTTTAGCTTGTAGGAATAACGCCTTATGGCAGAAGCGCTTGTTTCTAAATACGTACAAACTCAGTTACGCGCACTCAACGCTGCGTTGACCAACGGTCAATTCGTATCTGTACGTAAGCTTCTGCTTGAATTACCACCTTCAGACGTCGCCCACATTCTTGAATCTAGTCCTAGCAGAACAAGGGACGAATTATGGGAGCTCATTGATGGTGACTTTCACGGCGACATTTTAGAAGAACTTTCTGACGATGTTCGAAACGGTATCATTACAAAGATGCTTCCAGCTAATGTGGTTGACGCACTTGAAGAGATGGATACCGATGACTTAGCAGAGACGCTAAGCAGCCTTCCCGAGCCAGTATTGGCCGATATTCTAGATTCGATGGATGCACAAGATCGCGTGCGCGCAGAGCAAGCGCTGTCTTACGGTGAGGAAACCGCTGGTTTCATCATGAACACCGACACCATCACTTTACGTCCCGATGTGACCATTGACGTGGTTCTGCGCTATATCCGCTTAAAAGGCGAGCTACCTGAGAATACGGATACGTTTTACGTGGTAAACCGAACTGACAACCTTGTTGGTATTGTGCCGGTTACCCGTTTACTCACCGCAGATACCGACGATAAAGTGTCTGACGTTATGGACGAGGAATCTGAAGCGATTCCTGTGAATATGCCAGACGATGAAGTGGCAAGCCTGTTCGAGCGATATAATTGGCTTTCAGCACCTGTTGTAGATGAAAACCATCGCTTAGTGGGCCGAATTACCATTGATGACGTGGTTGATATTATTCGTGAAGACGCGGAACACTCGATGATGAGTATGGCGGGTCTTGATGACGACGAAGATACCTTTGCACCCGTTATGCAAAGTACCAAACGACGCTCGGTGTGGCTGGCGGTAAACCTAGTGACGGCGCTAATGGCTGCGATGGTGAGTGATCTATTTGAAGCAACGCTGAGCCAACTGGCTGTGTTAGCTATTTTAAATACCATTGTCCCTAGTATGGGCGGTGTAGCGGGTAATCAGACGCTAACGCTAGTTATTCGAGGTATGGCACTAGGCCATGTTAACGCGAGTAACTCACGATGGCTTATCAGTAAAGAAATATCCATCGGCTTTTTAAACGGTGCCATTTGGGCGGTGCTTATTGCCTCTGTCATCGCGTTATGGAAACAAGATTACATGCTGGGCGTAATTATTGCCTTTGCCATGATGGTAAACATGATTGCGGCTGCTTTAGCGGGTGCAACCTTACCTATGATCATGAAGCGTCTTAAGATAGACCCTGCGCTAGCTGGCAGTGTTATCTTAACTACGATAACCGATGTAGTGGGTATTTTTGCTTTCTTAGGTACTGCGACGCTGTTTCTAATTTAAGTTAATTCTGAACTCTCATGCCTGATAAGGCATGGGTGAGCTAACCAACACTTATGCAATAAGCGCTTTCGCTATATATCCATTGACGTTCAGCTTGTAACCCACACCCCAGACGGTTTCTACTAGCTGTCCACCATTTTCAATGCTGTTGATTTTATCAAGCTTAGTACGTAAACGATTTATGTGGGTATTCACCGTGTGCTCGTAGCCTTCGTGGTTATAGCCCCACACCTCACTGAGCAATTGATTGCGAGAAAAAACTTGGTTTGGATGACGACAAAAATAATCCAGTAGCGCAAACTCCCTAGCAGTTAACGTTAGCACTTGGCCATTTAGGGTCACGCTATGAAATCGCTGGTCGATTTTAAGGGGTCCTATTTCGATGCGCTCTTCACTACCTTGAGATGGTCTTAAATGTGCTTGGCTAGGCATACTTCTGCGCATATGGGAGCGAATACGGGCAGTAAACATGCGTGCATCAAATGGCCCTGATAGATAATCATCTACGCCTACTTCATAGTAGTTTGCTTCATCTACCTCTTCGTCGGCCACATCGCCTGTCATCGCGTCACTTTCCACTGCCATCACCCAACTTTCTGGGTTCGTATCAACAAGGCCTTTTATACGATTAAGACAGATAATATTTCCATGCGACTCAACAATAACGAGCGAATAATGCTGCGCCTTAAGCAACGACTCTGCGGATTGAAAATTAGAGACTGCGTCGTAAAGAAAGCTATGCTTACTTAAGCATTGCGATATGTTCTGTTGAAACTTATTTCCACTGTAGATGATAAGGATCATATCTCGCTCCTAATTCGCCAATAAAAAACAAGACCAGTGCGTTCGTGGTTTTCTTTCACAGTGATTACAATTTTTTTATAAAAAATATAAATTCAGAATTTATAACAGCACTGTTATTTATTGAGACGAATCTGTGTGCGTTTTGTGAAAGTTCTGTGATGAATTGGACATTTTACTGCCCTAAATTTTTATGCGATTTAAGCCATAAATAAGGACAATAAAATGAAATTCACTAAACTTGCTAGCACAACGCTTTTGTCGCTAGCAGCAGTATCAGTAAGCCAAGCTGTCACTTTAGACATTGAAATTACCAACCTGACTCAGGCGCAGAGTTTTACGCCGCGCTTAGTCATAGCTCACGATGACACCGTCGATGCCTTTGAAGTTGGGCAACCTGCGTCGTCAGCTTTAGCGTGGTTAGCTGAAGCTGGTGTTATTGACGACGAACAAAATGCTGATTCAAGCGGCGCAAACTTTAAAGCGTTACTCGGCCCTGTTGATACCGACAATGGTTCAAATACGTGGCACCGTTTTGGCGGACTTCTCGCGCCGAAAGCTACGTTAAGCTATCCCTTCGATACTATGGACAAGCCATATCTTTCGCTACTTTCCATGCTAATACCTACTAACGACGCTTTTGTTGGTATGGACAGTATTGAAATTCCAACCGAGCCGGGTACCTACACTTATTACCTTAATGCATACGACGCCGGTACTGAGCTTAACGATGAATTAAATAGTGCCCGTACAGATGTTGTTGAAGCTGGGACCGGAAACGCGCTGGGTGGATATGGCGTACCGGGTGTTGCCGGTGGCGGCGCGCCAACTCGTATTGTTGATTTGGGTACAGGTGGCACGGGTGTGGGTGCACAAATCGTTAATGGCGAAATTGAAGATGGTGAAGATGGCCCAGTACACATCCACCGCAATGCGCTTGGTGATACTGATAGCGCCGCTGGTGCCAGTGATCTGGACTCTACCGTACACCGTTGGTTGAACCCAGTAGCACGTGTAGTTATTACTGTTCCTGCATCTTAAGGAGCCAATACGATGAATAATCCAATAATTAAACTCAGTACATTATTGATGCTTTCAGCGCTTCTTGCTGCCTGCGGCGACGATGGTGATACAGGCCCTCAAGGACCAGCGGGTCCGCAGGGGGAAGCAGGTACTGACGGACAAGATGGTACGGATGGCCAGGACGGTTCGGACGGACAAGACGGTATTAATGGTAATTCAGCGGTTTATACCGTACAAATTACCAACTTAACCTACTCTCAGCCCTTTGCACCTGCCGCCGTCATATTGCATGAGTCAGGCTTCCATTCATTTAATGAAGGCGAGCCAGCCAGCATGGGCATTGAAATAATGGCTGAAGGCGGTGACCCGTCTATGGTCATTACTGAAGCCATGGACTCCACGGACTTTTTGGATGCGCAAAACTCTGGGGGCATATTGGGTCCTCGCTCAATGGGCGCAGAACTAACTCTTGTGGTTCCAGAACTCGATGCTGACGACCTGCGCCTTACGGTAACGACCATGCTGGTCAACACCAACGACGCATTCACCGGCTTAAACGCTGCGAATGTGAGCAACATGGCGGTTGGTGATATAAAAACGTTCACGACAGTGACCTGGGATGCGGGTACAGAAGCAAACACAGAAACCGCAGCTACTATGCCAGGCCCTGCCGCTAGTGCAGCGGGTGGCGGCGGAGAAGCTGCGGGCTATGATGTGGTGAGGGATGATCTTGCCGATGCAGTAAGACTTCACCAAGGTGTAGTCACGAGTGCAAACGCTGACGATCCAAGCCGGGAGGGCCTGTCTACATCGGTACTAACCGAGGCCCATCGCTTTGATTTCCCAACGAGCCGCGTGGTGATAACCCGAACCCGTTAAATGGTCAAACGCAGTACCACGTGAAAGCGCCCTATTACGCAGGTAATGGGGTGTTTTTACTTTTGTGCGAAGGGGGAACCGGAGATAAAACTTAACGGGAATAAGAAAGATAAGCGCTGGCTTTGCTGAGTAGATAAACTTCACAAAACCAGGCTAATACGTTATTTGATAAGCTATTTAATAAGTTATTTAATAACTTTGAGGGTAGGTTTACCCTTTTTAGGTGGAACAGGTGCGTCTTTCACGTCGCTTGCATCAGCATCTTCCAGCGAAGTCGGGCCGCTAGGTTGAGAAACATCTTCAGATGTTTCTGGGCGCTCTTGCTGCGCACTAGCCACATCTTCTTCAGTAGCGAATACCGTACCTGCACCATTTTCTCTTGCGTAAATAGCCATTACCGCTTCACAAGGCATACTTAATCTTCTAGGTTGCCCAGAGAAACGCGCTTGAAACGATAAGCCATCTAAATCAAGAGAAAAGTTAACACACGCACTAGGTGATACGTTTAAAACGATCTGACCGTCTTTAACGAACTCTTGCGGCACTTCAACCAACTCGTTGGTTGCATCTACCACAATGTACGGCGTTAAGTCGTTATCAACAATCCACTCATAAAAAGCCCTAAGCAAATAGGGCTGGTTTGACGTCATAGATGTCATAGCGGGTTGTGGATCTCACGCTCTTGGTCAGTCAAAGACGCTTTAAATGAACTACGAGAGAAAATACGGTTCATGTAAGCGTTAATTTCTTTGCTGCCAGCACCGTTTAGTTCAATCCCTAGTGCAGGTAAACGCCATAATAGCGGAGCAAGGTAGCAATCCACTAAGCTGAACTCTTCGCTCATAAAGTAAGGCATTTCACCAAATACAGGCGCAAGTGATAGCAGGGCTTCACGCAGTTCATTACGTGCTGCTTCTACATCACCTTCGCCACGGAAAATACGGGCAGCAAGCGAGTACCAGTCTTGCTCGATGCGGTGCATCATAAGGCGGCTCTGACCACGTGATACTGGGTAAACCGGCATAAGTGGTGGATGAGGAAAACGCTCATCAAGGTATTCCATGATGATGTGCGACTTGTAAAGTACAAGCTCGCGATCAACTAGAGTTGGAACAGTACCGTAAGGGTTAAGCTCCAACAGATCTTCAGACAAGTTGCTAGGATCTGTGTAGCTGATTTCAACACCCACACCTTTTTCTGCCAACACAATACGCACCTGGTGGCTATAAATATCAATTGTGTCAGAGAACAACGTCATAATAGAACGTTTATTCGCGGCTACGGCCATTCAATTTCCTCCGTCGAGAAACAAGTTTACGCTTACAAACGGTAAGCTTATTACGTTAACTCGTGCTACCTGAAGACCCTATTTACTAGGGTTTTCAGATAGCACGAGTAAATACCAAAAAAGGGGGCGAGAAGCCCCCTTTTCATATTATACATAAATCTGTGCGATTAGTGCACTTCTCGCCAGTATTCTTTCTTCAGTAAGTAAACAAATACAAACAATACTGCGATAAAGATAAGTACCCACTTACCGATTTTGTGAGATTCAAGCTTTGAAGGCTCACCTGTGTACTCTAGGAAGTTCACGATATCGGCAACAGCTTGGTCGTACTCATCAGGAGACATTGCGCCAGTACCATCTGACTTAATGCCTACATAACGCTTAACCATTTCGCCATCAACCATTTGCTCTTCATAAGTACGTGTTGGCGTACCTTGAAGTGGTTGAAGTACGTGTGGCATACCTACTTCAGGAAATACTGTGTTGTTCACACCAAATGGGCGGCTTTCGTCAACATAGAAAGAGCGCAGGTAAGTGTAAATCCAGTCTTCACCTCGAACACGAGCCACTAGCGTTAAATCTGGTGGAGCAGCACCGAACCAGCCAGCAGCGGCTTCTTCAGGCATTGCACGAGTGATGTAGTCAGACACTTTTTCACCCGTGAACTGCAGGTATTCTTGACCTAGTTCGTCAGGAATACCCAAGTCTTGGAATGAACGCTGATAGCGCTGATACTTCATTGAGTGACAGCCTAAGCAGTAGTTCATGAACAATTGTGCACCGCGTTGTAAAGACGCCTTATCGGTTAAATCGATAGGCGCTTTATCTAAGTGCACGTTTCCGCCTGCCGCAAGCGCTACGCCAGGTAGGAAGAAGGCTAAAAAGCACATCATTTTTTTCATTTAGAAATCCTCTCTGGCACAGGTTTAGTGTTTTCGTTTTTGCTGTACAAGAACAGTGCTACGAAGAAACCGAAGTACATTACCGTTGCAACTTGCGACGCAATGATTTTCCAGTTTTCTTGTGGTGTACCACCTAGGTAACCTAGGAAAATGAACACAATTGCAAACACGATAAGGTTTACTTTGTGTAGGCCACAACGATAGCGCCATGACTTAACACGACCACGGTCTAACCAAGGCAGCGCAAATAGCGCAGCAATTGCACCGAACATCGCTAGTACACCGAATAGCTTATCAGGAACCGCTTTTAGTACTGCGTAGAACGGTGTGAAGTACCAAACAGGGAAGATATGCTCAGGTGTTTTAAGTGGGTTAGCAATTTCAAAGTTAGGGTGCTCTAGGAATTTACCGCCCATTTCAGGGGCAAAGAACAACACATAAGTAAATAGTGCTAAGAATATACAGAATGCCACAAGGTCTTTAAGTACGATGTGTGGGAAGAACGGTAGTACATCGTCAGCAATGTCGTACTTGCTTGTGTAGTATTCATGAATTTCATACTTCGTCTTTTCAGACTCAGGTAGTGAACCTTTCTTATGCTTAATAGCAATACCATCAGGGTTGTTAGAACCCACTTCGTGAAGTGCAATAATGTGAAGGAACACAAGAATAACGATAACCAACGGCAACGCAATAACGTGTAATGCAAAGAAGCGGTTTAGCGTTGCGCCAGAGATAACGTAGTCACCCTGTAGCCAGATAACAAGGTCAGGACCAACAACAGGAATAGCACCAAATAGTGATACGATTACCTGCGCACCCCAGTAAGACATTTGTCCCCAAGGTAGAACGTAACCCATGAAAGCTTCTGCCATAAGCGCTAGGTAAATAAACATACCAAACACCCATAGAAGCTCACGAGGCTTCTGGTAAGAGCCGTAGATCATGCCACGGAACATGTGTAGATATACCACAATAAAGAACGCTGATGCGCCAGTACTGTGCATGTAACGAATGATCCAACCGTAGTCGATCTCACGCATGATGTATTCAACAGAAGCAAATGCGCCTTCTGAAGATGGAACGAAGTTCATGGTCAACCAAATACCAGTAACAATTTGGTTTACCAAAACAATAGTTGCTAGAAAACCGAACACATACCAGAAGTTCATGTTCTTTGGAGCAGGATATTGAAGAGCGTGCATATTCGCAACGCGCATCATTGGGATGCGTTCTTCAATCCAACCTAGGAAAGCATTCATATTACACGGCCTCCGCTTCTGAACCGATGATGATGTTATTGTCATCAACGAATTGATATGGCGGTACAACCAGGTTCAAAGGTGCAGGAACGTTTTGGAATACACGTCCAGCCATGTCGAATTTCGAACCGTGGCACGGGCAGAAGAATCCATCTGGAACGCCTTCAACCACTTCTTCAAATGCACCGTCTTTAAGATGCTGTGGAGAGCAACCTAGGTGCGTACAGATACCCACTAGAATCAGGTATTCTTCTTTCATCGAACGGAAACGGTTTTGAGCAAAGGCAGGCTGCTGCTCAGCTTCAGAGTTAGGATCTTTCAGCTTATCTTCGTGCGTGCCTAATTCTTCAAGAATTTCAGGCGTACGACGTACAATCCACACAGGCTTGCTTCGCCACATCACACGTACTAACTGTCCAGGCTCAATCCCGCTGATATCTACTTCAACGTCAGCACCGGCTGCTTTCGCTTTGGCGCTTGGATTCCAGGACGCAATAAAAGGCACAGCAGCACCAACGACACCTACACCACCAACTACCGACGTGGCAACGGTCAAGAACCGACGACGAGTGTTGTTTTCTGGCTGGTTTTCATTGTGTGCAGACTCTGTTGCATCTACAGATACATTGCTCATCCACATTTCTCCAGGTTTGGATAATTATGATGTGTAACCCAAGCTTATACTGGTTTTATCACGCTTGCGTCATGCATCATATGGCTTGTCATGACAGCAACGTAACAGCAAAAATTTACTGGTTTACGAGGTCACGAAAGTTTTCAAAATTTTCGACCGCAAATGATAAAAGAAAAGCCCTTATAAACACAAGGTTTTACTGATATTTAAGCGATAATTTAATTAAAAAGATGTGTTTAGGTTTAGTGAGAGAAAGGCCTAAAATCAAGGTTTTGAAGAATATTTGGTTAGATAACACCAGCAAATTAAACCTTTGTTATGAATTATAGAGGCTTGAAGACTTTACTGGATGTGGGACGCAGACAACTTGTAATAGAAAAAAAGCAATAAAAAACCCGGCATAAGCCGGGTTTTTGCAAATACAAAAAACGTAAAAATTAACGCTTTGAGAATTGTGGACGCTTACGCGCTTTGTGTAGACCAACTTTCTTACGTTCCACGCGACGTGCGTCACGAGTAACGAAGCCAGCTTTACGAAGTGCTGGACGTAGTGCTTCATCATACTCCATAAGAGCACGAGTAAGACCGTGACGGATTGCACCCGCTTGACCGTTAGAACCACCACCTTTAACAGTGATGTATACGTCAAACTTTTCAGTCATTTCAACAAGTTCAAGTGGCTGACGAACAACCATGCACTCTGTTTCACGACCAAAGTACTCGTCAAGAGCGCGTTGGTTTACTTTAATGCTACCTGTGCCTGGACGTAGGAACACACGAGCAGTAGAACTTTTGCGGCGGCCTGTGCCGTAGTATTGAGTATCTGCCATGTTAATAGCTCCTTAAATGTCCAAAACTTGTGGTTGCTGTGCGGTGTGCTTGTGCTCTGCACCTGCGTAAACTTTCATTTTACGGAACATTGCGCGGCCTAGAGGGCCTTTTGGCAACATGCCTTTAACTGCTTTTTCAATAACCATTTCTGGCTTGTGAGCAATTAGTTTTTCAAAGTTTGTCTCTTTAAGACCACCTGGGTAACCAGAGTGCGCATAGTACATTTTGTCTTGCGCTTTACGGCCTGTTACCGCAACTTTCTCAGCATTGATTACTACGATGTAATCACCAGTGTCCACGTGAGGTGTGTACTCTGGCTTGTGCTTACCACGAAGGCGTAGTGCGATTTCAGAAGCCAAACGGCCTAGAGTTTTGTCTGTGGCGTCTACCACATACCAGTCACGTTGTACCGTTTCTGGCTTAGCAACAAAAGTTTTCATTTTCAAATTCACCCGAATAATATCGTCGTTACTGATTTCTGAACACCAGAAATCACCTTAAAATCAACACAATGACCCCTTCGAGCCGGTTGATTCTTCCACCTTCCCAAAGGTGGGCGTAACTGGGCAGGGCGCGAATTATACAGGAATTGAAAGAAATGCGAACCCCTAAGAACAAAAAATATGGATAAAATTCCATCATCTGCCGATGACATAGAAACAGATTTGAGGTAACGTCAAAATGTTGTATTTGGAACCGTTATAAAAACAAAATGAAAATGTCTCGCTTTGTAGCTTCAATGATGATGCTACACACGCTACTTATGGCCAGTGTAAATGCTGAAGAGTTAGTATATACACGTGCGTTTGCCGATGATGATTATGGAAGTTATCACGTAGCTGTACTCAATGCAGTTTTCGCAGCAACACCCGAATACGGTGATGTTGCTTTAATCCCTCACCCCCATCCTATGAGCCAGAGTCGTCAGCTTGTTACTTTGCTAAAAGGCGATGCGGATGTAATGTGGAGTGTCACCAACAGCAAGCGAGAGCAGCGTCTTCTGCCCATTAAGTTACCACTGTTGAAAGGTTATTCAGGTTATCGCGTATTGGTGATTAACCCTTCTGAGCAGGCCAATTTTGCCCAACAAACCGGCGAAGCATTAAAGCAATCAACCATGGTTCAAGGCGCAGACTGGCCAGATTTAAATGTACTTAAAGCAAATGGCTATAACGTAAGTGGTGAAGATTGGAGCCTTTGGTTCCATTCTATGTACTCTATGGTAGATAAGGGACTAGTTGACGCTTTCCCCAGAAATATCATTGAAGTACACCGCGATTTAGAACGCCACAAGGATAAACATGTCTCTTTAGAGCAGTTCCATCTATTAAAATATCCTAACTACGAGTACTTTTTTGTTAGCCAAAATAGCCCTGCCCTCGCGAATAGAATGAGATTAGGTCTTATCAGAATTCTAGACGACGGGGAACTCGAACGTATCTTCGATAGCTTCGAAGGGCACAGAAAAGCAGAAATGCTTGCCGATGCTGAAAGTAGAAAAATTCACGTGCTCGGCAACCCAACAATACCTTATAAACTAGATTATGCGCGGTGGGATAAATACAAAGATTTAGCAATACGCGCGCTCGAAAAAGAGATGTCAGAATAAAACACTAAGCACTTAAGGTTTTCTTAAGGTCTTTCGTTTAGTGTTTTGCTTTGTTTTTTATCAATGAGTTTTTTATGCGTGTACTGCTTGTAGAGGACGATAAGCCGTTGTCTGACGCCCTCGCCCTTTCACTAAAGAATGCCAACTTCACGGTAGACTGTGTTTATTCAGGCGCAGATGCCCTTGCAACGCTTCGAGCGGGCCAAAGTGACATTGTCATTCTTGACTTGGGTTTACCCGACACTGATGGCCTCGACGTACTAAAATCTATTCGAAAGAAAAACGCAACGCTTCCTGTGTTGATATTAACTGCACGGGATAAAACGCTAGACAAAATCTCTGGCTTAGATGCAGGCGCTGACGACTATTTACCTAAACCGTTTGAAATAGAAGAACTGTTAGCTAGGATTAGAGTACTTGAGCGTCGTCTGAGCACAGCATCTCACACCATTGTTAGTGTTAAGAATGTCAGCCTAGATACTGCCCATCATACGCTTACTATCGACAATCAAAACGTTCACTTACCTCGGCGTGAACTCATGCTACTAAAAGCGCTTATTGAAAACGCAGGGCGCATACTGAGTAAAGATCAGCTAGAGAATAAACTTTATGAGTGGGGAGAGGAAGTGGCAAGCAACACGATAGAAGTACACGTGAGCAATTTGCGTAAGAAAATGCCTCCTGAGTTTATTAAGACTATTCGAGGCGTCGGTTATTGTATTTCAAAATCGGGGGAGTGAATTGTCTTCAATTCGCCGCTTTTTAATTCTTACACTGATCAGCGCGCTTGTTTTAGTGATATTTAGTGCAGCACTTAAAGGCTACCGCGCAACGCTGGGTATATCGAATACCTTGTTAGATAACGAGTTAGTTGAGCTATCCCGGGCAATCTCATACGTAGATAGCGGCACCCGCACACAGCAACAGACACTTTTCTTCCAAGTATGGAAACAAGGTAAGCTGGCCAGCTCATCTTCTGACGCGCTAAGCACGCCATTAACCAGCTTCTCCGAAGGCTTTTCTGAAGTAAACGCACTGGGTACACGCTGGCGGGTACATACCCGGTTTAACCCGAATAATGATAGCTGGTATATGGTGGCTCAACCCGTAAGTAGTCGCTTTACTTTAACTGACTCGCTAACTGTAGCCGCCATCACCCCTTTTATAATTAGTGTGCCTATTCTTGCATTCATTCTCTTTTTTGGCATAACTTGGGGACTATCGCCGTTAAAGCACCTGTCAAAACTCCTTGCCAGCCGACAGGGTAATAACTTTTCTACCATTGCGTTATCCCGTGAGCCCAGTGAACTTACACCTGTTGTTACTACGTTAAACACCATGTTCACGCGACTGAATTCAGCATTCGAACGAGAGCAGCAATTCGCATCCAATGCGGCGCATGAGCTTAGAACTCCGCTCAGCGTGATGAAAATAAACATTCACAATATAGCGAACGAGTTAGGTGAAAAAGGCCACGTATTGGCTCCCCTCAAAGCAGACACTGACAGAATGATCCACGCGGTAAACCAATTCCTTTTGCTTACTCGCACCAGCCCAGAAACGTTTGCAGAACAGCGAGAACCTGTAAATGTGCACGTGGTCGCGCAAGAGGTGATTAGTGACCTATACGGCGCTATTGAAAATAAAAACCAAGAGATAGCACTGGAAGGAGAAGAGGCCTGGTTGCTAAGTTCTCAATTTGTCCTTTACACCTTGCTTCAGAACTTAGTGAGCAATGCGAGTAAATACTCTCCTAGCGGTGCACAAATAATAATTAGGATTGAACGACGGAAAGACGAACTTATTTTAAGCGTCTGCGATTCTGGGCCAGGCATCCCTGCTGACCAGCGCGCTATCGTGCTAAACCGATTCAAAAGAGCATCTAACAGCTCGCCTCATTCGGGAAGCGGCTTGGGGCTAGCCATTGTAGAACAAATCGTTGTATTACACGGTGCTGAGCTCTCTTTAGATGAAAGTTCGCTCGGGGGATTAGAAGTTAGGGTGGCATTTTCCAATGACTACATACTCTAAGATTTCTTTATTCTTTTTTTCAGCCCTTTGTGCTTTTTATACGCCCCTTGCGCTCGCCTTACCTGAAGTGGTGGTGGAAATTAAAGAGCACTTATTCTTTCCTCAGGAAGTGATTGTGCCTGCAGGGCAAAAAGTAAAGCTAACCTTTGTCAATTTCGATGATACTCCCGAAGAAATAGATAGCTTCTCTTTGAACAGAGAAAAAGTGATATTTGCGAAAAGCCGAGGGACCATCTTTATTGGCCCATTAAAAGCCGGTGAGTATCCTTTTTTTGGCGAGTTTCATCCTAATAGCGCCGTAGGAAAAGTAATAGTTAAAAACAAAGAGGACACGCTGGATGCTAATTAATACCGTCGTTCTCTTCTTGCGTGACACCTTGCCCATATTCCTGCTCATTAGTGTATTGCTGGCGCTGCCGCGTGTGTCTACGCTTGCCGTTACGTGGCGGGTGTTGCTGCTGGTATTGCTCGCTGTATTTACCTACCCCCAGCTAGGACTGGTATCGCAGCTATCAGAAGGTGCCGGATTTGAGTATCTCAAATCAATACTGTTTTTTATTGCGTGGTTGGGTATGTGCCTTGTTGTACTTTTGCCGTCACGTATCTCGAATAGGTTCAGTCTAGGCCTCACCCTGCTAGTAATAGGTATTGGCTTACCCAATTCGCTGCACTTTTTAGTTTATTTTGTTTCCGAGTTATCACGTAATAGTGATAGTACGTTATTGCTCTTGGGCACTATCATTGGTCTGGGTATAAGTATTAGCATCGCTATTCTACTTAATATTTTGCTCACCCACTTTGTTAGCAAGCGAGCAACATACTTTTTTGCAACCACATTTGTGGCAGCTCAAACCGCTAATATCGCATTATTATTGGAACAAACTGACACCTTCCCATCGCCAAGGCAGCTATGGGATAGCAGCACAATAATTAGCGACAATAGCGAATATGGTCATCTTCTGAATTCTCTCGTTGGCTATGAGGCTACGCCCTCGACGAGCTATTTATTGGTGTTTTTCTTCGCACTTATCGTGCCTAATTTAATTGCTTTCTTTTCTTCAAAAAAGAGATTCTCTGATGAAATTCAGGAGGTCGCACAGTGAGACGTTTTCTCCTTACTGCTATCGCATTATGCGCCGTGTTTTCAAGTAACGGTTATGCAGATAATTTTACCGTAGATAAGGTGTATCACCCTTATGTATTACCCTTTGAACGTGAGTTTGAGTGGCGACTTACCTCAAGACAAAATGACGATGGCAATGTTTTAATGCAGCGCTTCTCATTCGGCTATGCACTTTCAGAGTTTATGATCCTCGAGACATACCTTGTCGGTGCGCGGGATGAAAATGAAGATTTTGGCTTAGAAAGCTACGAAGTAGAGTTACGCTGGATGATGACTGAACAAGGGCGATACTGGGCTGACTGGGCAACGCTGTTTGAGCTGGAAAAGCAGCACAATACCGATGACTGGGAAGTTAAAGCAGGGATATTAACAGAAAAAGAATTTGGCCAATTCAGTTTAACAACTAACGTTAGCTTGGTGTACGAGTGGGGTCAAACTGTTGAGAATGAATGGGAAAGCGAATTTAAAGCCAAGTTTAGGTATCGCTGGATCCCTGAAGTACAACCTGGATTGGAAATGTATGTAGCAGAGGACTTTATCGGGGTTGGTCCAGCATTCATGGGTATAAAACGCTTTGACCGACAGAAACAGTTAAAATGGGAACTGGGCTTCATTGCTGGACTAAATGGTGACAGTAAAGATCACACACTTCGCATGTCGTTGGAATACGAATTTTAATGCAAGTTTGCACTTTAGCGCCTAACTTAAGCTTTCCTTAAGGTTCAACATTTAAAGTGCACGTCATTCGATGATTTACCAAATATTCTTATGCACCAGTTTGACGTCAGTGTTGTTTTACCTGCTAAAAATGAAGCCAAAAACCTTTCTGTCTTGTTACGAGAAATTGCAGAAGTGGTTCCAAGTACAACAACAGAAATTATTGTTGTTGATGACGGTAGCAGCGACGACTCCCTAGCCTTGCTGCATAACCTTTCAAGCACCTTGCCAGTAAGTTGTCGTGTCATCGTCCACCCTATGAGCTGCGGTCAAAGCACTTCGGTTTTTCACGGCGTTTTACAGGCAAAAGGAAAGTGGATCATCACCCTTGATGCTGATGGGCAAAACGATCCTGCTGATATACCGCGACTTATTCGCGCAGCTAAAGAGACTAATGCAGCGCACTTCTGCGTTATCGGACATCGTAAAAAGCGAAAAGATACCCCGTGGAAACGATTTCAGTCTAAAGTTGCCAATCGTGTTCGACAGTGGATCCTACAAGACGACACACCAGACACGGGCTGTGGCTTGAAACTCCTCCCAAGAAGTACCTTTTTACTTTTGCCCTACTTCGACCATATGCACCGATATATTCCCGCTTTAACTAAAAGGCTTGGGGGAGAAGTGGTATGTGTATCGGTCAATCATCGCGCGCGCTTAGAAGGTAAATCAAATTACACAGCGTGGAATCGTGGCTGGGCAGGGCTCATCGATATGCTTGGCGTCAGATGGCTAATGTACAGAAATAAGCTTAATCACATTGCCAACGGAATGGGTCATGAAGACTAATCTTCGCCGCCTCAAAAGCGTCATACAGTTTTTCATCGGGGCAGCGAGCATTGCCCTTATCTGCTATGTGTCGCTTGAGGTCACTGGTGAAGTATGGAAGCACGGTGATGATACAGATTGGTTGAATGCCTATATTTCAAATTTAAATTGGCAATCGCTGAGCGTGATTTTAAGTGGCTGTGTTGTGCTTTTAACTATGGGTTTTCCCCGTCAGGCAGTCAGTTTTTTTTGCGGAGTGGGCTTTGGTGCATGGCAGGGAGGATTAATTGCTTTGTTGCTAACGGTATTGTCAGCATGTATAGCCTATGCATTAGCAAATGGCCCTCTGCGCTCACTTGCCGTCCGTCTTTTAGGTACAAAATTAAAGCCTGTTGAAAACAAACTGGCCAAGCGAAGTTTTCGCAATGTGCTAATTGTTCGTTTATTCCCTGTTGGCTCCAACCTGATCACAAACGCCGTCGCAGGTGTGCTAAGCGTTCCGTTCGTCCCGTTTATTGTTGCAAGTGCAATCGGCTTTGCGCCTCAAACTTTTTTGTTTACCTTGCTTGGAAGCGGTTCTCGATTTGTCAGTTCCCTTGAACAGCCTTTGCAAATAGGTGGCTTAATCATTAGCCTTCTTCTACTTCTATCCTTATCAGGCATTTCTCGTAGGAGTGAGCCGTCGTGAGGCTTGTGCTTAATTCAAATAGCCATGCATCTACCCTGTTCTTTTTTGCCTGTGCTCTGATATTTATTGGTCTGGGCTTCAGAGATGCTTGGCCCCCCGATGAGCCTCGATTTGCCTTAGTCGCAAAAGAGATGGTGAACAGTGGACAGTGGCTTGTGCCCATGCGCGGTGGCGAAATTTATCCAGACAAGCCCCCTGTGTTTATGTGGTGTATTGCCTTCTTTTACCTTATAACGGGTAGCCTGAAGGTGGCTATGCTCCTGCCTAACGCTATCGCAAGCCTTGTCACTTTGGGGTTAACCTACAAGCTATCGCTAAGACTTGCCAATGAAAAAGCGGCAATGTTGAGTATGCTCGTACTTCTACTGAGCCCTCAGTTTCTTATTCAAGCCAAATTCGCTCAAATAGATGCCCTTGTCGCCTGCTTTATCTGGATTGGCGTCTACGGACTCATTCAGCACTTTTATGTGCATGTTAATTGGCGGTGGTACTTTGCAGCATGGTTCTTTATGGGTCTTGGGATCATAACCAAAGGCGTTGGCTTTTTACCTGTTCTTTTATTTATCCCCATTGCATTTTTCGCATTTACCAGCGGCCCAGATCGCGGCAAGTGGTCATTGCGCATGTTGTTTGGCCCCTTAATCATGCTATCAGTTGTGGCGATGTGGCTTGCACCTCTGCTTTATCTTGGTTTAATAAAACAAGAGCCTCAAATACAACAATACTTGTCGAACATTTTGTTTAAACAAACGGCTGAGCGATATGCCAATGCCTGGCACCACATAGAGCCCTGGTATTACTATATTGTTGAAGTTGTTCCTGTATTTTGGATAACTCCAATTGCCATACTTGTATCAAAAGCTAAGTCGTTAAAAAATGTACTTACTCACAACCCCGCTTACTCATCCTTGTTGATATGGGTAATATTGGTTGTCATTTTCTTTAGTATCAGCTCAGGTAAACGTGGTGTTTATGTTTTACCGGCACTACCTGCGTTGAGTATGGTTGCAGGTCTGGTACTTGCTAATTCAACGATATCAAGAGGGTTGGTGCTTTTTGCGCGCGCAGTGACTTCGTTAATCTCTGCCATTTTATTGATTGCTGGCTTAGCACTGCTATTTCACGAGCCCACCGCTGTTAAGCTGATGACGCGCTTTGACAGCGGCAGCGAAACCCTTGTTCGTTTAAGCATAGTATTACTTGTACTCGGTTTCGCTGGGCTTTGTACTCATATTGTCTACTATGTTTACAATAAAAAGCGTAACGCAGGGGATGGAGAATTACTCGCCCGCCAATTACTGGCATGGCTTTTCATTTTAACTGTAATTCCTTCCACATTCGGTGCATGGCTGCTAAATGACTACCGTACTCCCCGTATAGTCCTTCAAAGTGCAGAAAGCCAAATAAGTAATATGTTGACGAAGGATTCAACTGCCTTCGAGGTAGGGATAGTCAGCTTTAAAGAACAGTATTTGCTTTATTCACCCTTTAAAATGTCTCATTTTGGTTACCATACCCCTAAAGAAGTGGAAAACGGTACAGCGTGGGCTTGGTTGACTGATACTTCCGAGCCTTCGCGCGAGCAGATAAAGGTTTCAGGCCAGCGGGTTAGATCGCCAATGCGTCAACGCTTTTTGTTAGTTCCAAGTGACTACAAGTTTCAATGTGTAGACTTATCACAAGCCACTTCACTGGGTGTAGCCCACCGTGACGAATGGTTATTGCTTCCTGCCACTGCAGCGAACGCTACCTGTGATTTACCGGCTAATGGCCCCGTTTTTAATAGCTATGACGGCTCAAGCGATTAATTAGCTTGGGCGTTCTTAACATTTTGGACTGACATTTATAAAAGTTTTTCCCCCTTAAGGTTCTCTTAAGGTCTCGCGTAAATACTCATAACATCACAAAACCAATGAGCATGTTTATGAGCCACGTTTTAGCTTGTGTTCCAACCCAGGTTGCTAGTCAGCAATCTGCGATTGTCTCAAAGGAAAAGCCCGCTATAACCTTTATCGCGGCAAAACATGGACATAATGCCCGCCGCCGTATTGAAGCGTTTATAGCGAGTGGTTTTAAAGCTCGCTACAACGCACGAGTGACTTCCTTTATGCCTATGCTGTTTGCTCTTTACGCTAAGGGAGTTAAAGCCGCCGTAGGCGCAAGATTTGCCGCCTATGATGGTCAGTATAATTCTCTTTTTATAGAGCAATACCTTAACACTTCGGTAGAAACTGCCCTCACCTTACAAGGGATAACCGTAAACAGAGCGCATATTGCTGAAGTTGGTAACCTTTTTAGCAGTGCATCGCGCTATACCCTCCCCTTGTTATTTGCCCTGTTCTTCGTTTTAAAACGATG
Organism: Alteromonas sp. 5NW40-0090; assembly: GCF_057552975.1. Taxonomy (NCBI): domain Bacteria; kingdom Pseudomonadati; phylum Pseudomonadota; class Gammaproteobacteria; order Alteromonadales; family Alteromonadaceae; genus Alteromonas; species Alteromonas sp. 5NW40-0090. The sequence continues at coordinate 220,053 of NZ_BAAJLT010000008.1, read as the reverse complement.
TGGCAGCAAATATCTGGTTTTCAGTGCGACCTCACAGCTCACCTCTTTACTCATGGGCGCGGGTATTCAACTCCTCCCCCTTGTTAAAGCCGATGTGTCAAAACTTAAAGGGAATTGCGATGATTGGGGCACCTATTATGACACCGCTCCTCAGGTTACTGCCCTGTCGCTAAATCACGTAACCCAACACATTATTGGCTGCCCTGAACTTAATGCTCATTACCAACGTGCAATTGAGCTTATTTCCGCAAATGTGGATGCGTTAACGCAAAATATCTGCACAAAAAAGGAAACAGCGTATGTTGCTTAATCAGTATATAAATGGGCACGATGATGACGTTGCGCTGAAATGCAAAGACGGTTCAATGACTTACCGCGCCCTTTTGAGCGCCGTCGAGAACCTCGCAAGCTGGATAACAAACCACAATGCCGAGAGGGTGGGCATTGCCTTTGACAATAGTTTTGCATGGATGATTGCTGATTTAGCCTGCCAACAGGCTGACGTCTGCTGTGTCCCCGTTCCGTTATTTTTTAGCACTTCCCAACAAGAACATGTATTAAATGAGAGCCAGTGTCACTTTTTATTGACCAATCGCGGTGGTGAACTAAGTGAATGGAGTGAGTCACCGACTGTTATTGATAGCGAAAACGACATTGTCGCTCATCCGCTCAAACATGACGCTCGTGTATACACACCTGTAGGTACTAACAAAATAACCTTTACTTCAGGCTCTACGGGCTCACCGAAAGGCGTGTGCCTGTCAACTGAATCGCAATGGAAAGTTGCCCATTCTATTGAGCGCGCTGTTCAACCAGAAATAGTTAACCACCTGTGTTTACTGCCATTGTCTACCCTACTTGAAAATATTGCAGGTGTTTACGCCCCTCTGTACCACGGCGGCACGGTTTATTTAGCCACGGCATCTGAGCGCGGATTTCAAGGAAGCAAACTCGTCAATCCAAACGCTCTGCTGTCACTGATAGACCGCGTTCAACCAACGTCTGTGATCTTGGTGCCCGACTTACTTATGGTGCTAGTACAGGCATGTAATCAGGGCTGGACACCACCTTCATCACTAATGTTCATTGCTGTTGGCGGTGCACATGTAGCGCCCACTTTGCTGGCGCAAGCTCAAGCGAAGGGACTACCAGTATTTGAAGGTTATGGCTTATCTGAAGCGGTATCAGTATCAACATTGAACACGCCAAATTGCAATACGATGGGCAGTGCCGGAAAAACGCTTGGTCATAATCAACTGCACATCGAAGAGGGTGAAATTGTAGTTACAGGCAACCACTTTCTGGGCTATCTGAATCAACCTTCCTCATTTTATCCGACACAGGTCAGAACCGGCGATTTAGGCGTTTTTTCTGACAACACACTCACGCTGAATGGGCGTATAAAAAACATAATGGTGAACAGCTTTGGCAGAAATGTATCGCCAGAGTGGATTGAATCTTTACTGCTGGGAACAGGACTGTTTAGGCAGGCTTTGGTGTATTGCGAAGCTAAACCCTACTGTGTCGCGCTCCTCGTACCTGCTTCCAATACTATTTCTAATACACAGATTCAAAGCACCGTGGCGCTTATCAATAAGCAGTTACCTGACTATGCGCAAGTTGTTAATTTCGCCACCATCGGTCTTTGCACGCCAGAAAACCAACTGCTTACCCCAACAGGAAAACTGAAACGTGACGCAATAACTACCCGCTACGCGACTGACTTAGACATGCTCTACCAGCGCCAAGACCAACACCAGTACAGCGTTCAAAGTACAACAGCATTTTCTTCTCAATTTGTTATCAAGGAATAATTTATGAATTTCTATCAGCAACTTCAAAGCAACACCGAACATGCCAGACAGTCATTCTTACAGGCGCCGATTATACAAAGCTGCTTTAACGGTGATTTTAACCTGAACGACTATATTGCCTTTCTTCAACAGGCTTATCATCACGTTAAGTTTACTGTTCCCCTACTTATGGCGACAGGTGCCAAACTCAACGAAGATAAGGAATGGCTAAGAGAAGCAATTGGTGAATACATTGAAGAAGAAATGGGTCACCAAGAGTGGATCCTTAACGACCTTGCAACCTGTGGCGTTGATAAAGAACAGGCGAGGAAAAGTCAGCCTGCACCCGCCACCGAATTAATGGTTGCCTATGCTTTTGATGCAATAGCACGCAAAAGCCCACTGTATTTCTTCGGCATGGTATTCGTTTTAGAGGGCACAAGTATTGCGCTTGCCGACGCGGCTGCAAAACAAATCAAAGACAAGTTATCACTGCCTAAATCAGCGTTTAAATACCTTACCTCTCACGGTGCGCTAGACCAAGAGCACATTGTTTTCTTTGAAGGGCTTATGAACAAAATTACTGACCCCAAAGAGCAGCAAATGATCATTCACAGCGCGAACATGTTTTATCGCTTATACGGAGATATCTTTCGCGAATTAACACCTGAACACGGCTTGGAACAGGTTGCTTGAATTCAAGGGTTTACCTCTGGTGCTTATCCCCCGAGGTAAATTGCTAACACGTTAAGGTAAATACAATGAATATTCAGTGGCGTAATCAAGTGGTACTTCTTACAGGTGCAACTGGCGGTATTGGTCAAGCAATAGCCAAGGCGCTTGATGAAAAAGGGGCGCACATTATCCTAACTGGCAGAAGTAAGGCGAAGCTCGAACAGCTGCAACAAAGTTTAACCCTTCATCATACTGCCATTGTGGCTGACATTACGTCAGATGAAGGCAGAGATAGAGTAGTAAGTGCCTGCCAACGACTTCCTTTAAGTATTCTGGTTAACAATGCTGGCATTACCTATGTGGGCGAGTTTGAGGGCACCCCTATAGAGTCAATTGTGTCGACAAATATGCTGGCTCCGATGCTACTAACCCAAGGCCTACTGCCGTTACTCGAAGGTAGACCGTCTGCGCACGTTGTGAATGTAGGCTCTGCTTTTGGAAGCATAGGTTTTGCTGCGCACGGAACCTACTGCGCAACTAAATTCGCTTTGAAAGGCTGGACGGAAGCCATGCACAGAGAATTCAGCGATAGCAAAATTAAATTTCACTATCTAGCGCCACGCGCAACGCGTACCGATATAAATGACGAACGCGCTAATGCGCTAAATGAGGCATTGGGCAACCAGACAGACGAGCCTGATGCAGTAGCACAAGCATTTATTAAACAGTTAGAAAACAATTTGCCAAGAGTGGCGCTAGGACGTGCTGAACGCTTTTTTGCCAAACTTAACGCGCTAGTTCCCAGTGTTGTTGATAACGCGTTGGCGAAGAAACTTCCAACAATTAAACGCTATGCCTTTCAAAAAACGCAATCACAAGACAAACAGACCAGCGCTCAAAACGATACCCGCCTAGGTAGTAAGCTGGTTTAACACGAGGACATTATTATGAAGAAATTAACCACACTTAGCTCCACGGTAATTCTGGGACTCGGTCTGGCATTAGGTCACACTGCTATGGCTCAAGCTAACGAAGTCACAGAAAGTACAGCGCCGACATCAGCCTTAAGCGAAACAGCAACCAGCCCTTTAAAGACACTTCAGCATCAGTGGGCACATATTAACTATGAACTTGATGATGCAGAAAAGGAAAAAGCATTCGTCGCCCTTATTAATACCGCTAAATCTTTCGTAAAGGCAGAACCCAATAACCCCGAGTTATTGATTTGGCAAGGCATAATTCAATCCAGTACAGCCGGTACAAAGGGGGGACTTGGTGCTCTGGACTACGCAAAGGATGCTCGTAAGAGTTTCGAACATGCAATGCGACTAGATGAAAATGCACTCTCGGGCTCAGCGCTGACCAGTCTAGGCGTGCTGTACCATAAGCTTCCGGGCTGGCCTATTAGCTTTGGTAACGACAAAAAAGCTGAGAAATTGCTGAAGCATGCACTTGAAATAAACCCTGACGGGATAGACCCCAACTATTTCTACGCCGAGTATTTGTTTGATAATGGAAAATACGAGCAAGCGCTCAAGTTTGCCAAGAAAGCGCTCGACGCCCCAGCGCGCGCTGATCGTCCTATTGCAGATTCAGGTCGCAAAAGAGAGATCGCTTTATTGGAAGCGAAAATAGCGAGAAAAAGTTAGTCACCCTAAAGGTATACAGGGAAAGGCAATGCTCTTATTGCCTTTCCATTTTCAACAAGTATTAGATTTTCGCTGCAAATACCGTTAGATTAGCCGCCGATTCAACGATAATTCATGAAATTACTAACAATTTCGTCGAGTTATCTCGCTTATTCCTAACTACCTCTATCTTATAAAGGCGACTTTTCATGCAGAAAAAGAATTTCTTCTCTCCTTTTCTATTCATCCTTATTACTACGTTGTCGATATCTAGGGTTCATGCTAGCACCCCTGATTTACTACCGTTGCAACACGCGTGGGCAAAAACGAACTATGAGCTAGAAGGTGAAGCCCAATTAGAGGCATTTTCTACACTGATAGCGCAGGCGAAAGTGTTAGTCGAGCAATCAGAAGATAGCGCTGAAGCACTGACCTGGCTAGCTATCTCTCAATCAAGTACTGCAAGTGCGAAAGGCGGTTTAGGTGCCCTGGACTTTGCTGAAAGTGCGAAGGAAAATTTGGAACGCGCCATTGACAAAGAAGAAACGGTGCTAGACGGCACGGCGTTAACCGTTTTAGCGGCACTTTATCACAAAGTACCAGGCTGGCCAGTTAGCTTTGGAAGCGATAAGAAGGCAAAACAATTATTTAAGCGCGCATTGGAAATTAACCCAAAAGGTATGGACCAAAACTTCTTTTATGCTGAGTTTCTTTTCGACGATGGTGAATACGAAGAAGCCCAAGGGTTTTTAATCCGTGCTCAAAACGCGCCTGAAAAAGCCAACCGCCCTCTAGCCGATAAAAAACGTAGAGAAGAGATTGCTATACTTCAGGCAAAATTGGATAAAAAAGCATAGTATCATTTGCTTTATGCGGGGCTATCGCGCGTCGCAAATGAGTTCGAAATAAGCAATATCCCCGCTTTTTGCGTGTAGAAAGGTGAATTTAACGCCTTTCTACATAAAAAGCGCATACATAGGTGGCACTTATCCTCATGTATAAATTGTAAACAGTTCTCATTCGGTATCAGCACTCCTATTATGAAAGAAAAAAGGAGTGGCCCAATGCCTAAAATCCCACGTTCCTCAGACAACGACTATACCGATGACATGAGCCGAACACGCCGCGAGTTTATTGCGCGCGAAACCGGCACTCAGCTAAATCACTTAGGACACTACTCTATACCGCCCGAAACCTTGTCGGGAAACATAGAAAACTTCGCAGGCGTTGCACAGGTTCCTATCGGCTTTGCAGGCCCGATGCTAGTGAACGGAGAGCACGCCAAAGGTGAGTTCTACGTTCCAATGGCAACAACAGAGGGCACCTTGACCGCCAGCTACAGTAGAGGCATGCGCTTAACAAGAGAGGCTGGGGGCATAACTACCACCGTTATTGACGACGCTATGCAGCGAGCGCCCATGTTTGCGTTTTCCGATGCACGTGAAGCACTCGCATTTGGCAGGTGGGTCGAGCAAAACTTTGAAGCCATTAAACAAGCCTGTGATAGTACCACCAGCGTGGGCAAGCTCAGGGATATTGAGCAGTATGCTGCGTCTAAGCTTCGCTGGCTAAGATTCAATTTCACCTGCGGCGATGCGGCTGGTCAGAACATGGTAAGTAAAGCCACTAAAGCGGGTTGTGAGTGGATACAAGCGAACTACCCACGCCCTATCGAGCACTTTGTACTGGCCGCTAACCTTGATACCGATAAAAAGCACTCGCACTTAAACTCGCTGCATACCCGAGGAAAACGTGTTGTTGCAGAAATCACCCTGCCAAAAAAACTTATGACGGAGATTATGCATTGCCCGCCAGAGGCTTTGTTTAAACAGCGCCAATATTCAAATATGGGCGCACTAATGGCAGGTAGCGTTAACAATGGTGCACATTTCGCTAACGGCATAACCGCCATGTTTATCGCTTGCGGGCAAGATGTCGCTAATGTGGCTGAGTCGTCGGCGGGGTTTACCTACGCTGAAATTACGCCAAATGGAGACTACTACTTCTCTGTGACTATTCCATCGCTCATCGTTGCTACCTATGGAGGTGGAACGGGTCTGGCTACACAAAATGAATGTTTAAGCGTACTTGGCTGCACAGAAAGAGGTAGTGTTAACAAGTTTGCGGAAATTGTTGCCGCGACGGTGCTATGTGGCGATCTGTCTCTGGGTTCTGCTGTTGTAGCGGATGAATGGGTAAGCAGTCACGAGCGACTAGGTAGGAACCGTTAAAGGCGCTAAACAGCAGGAACGTTGGGGCGCGTAACAACAAAGTACGCGCCTATTCCCATAAATAGACCTATGCCTACGTAAGCTGGAATAGGCATTGATGCGAACAGGCAAACCAGAATAAAGCTCACCAACATACTGCAGCACGCTATGCATTTCACTTTTTTCGAAATTGCACCATGTTTTCGCCACGCAACAAGACTGGGGCCATATTTAGGGTGTTGAAGTAACCAGTTTTCAAGGCGCGGTGAAGATTGAGTAAAACAAAAAAGCGCACCTATCAAAAAAACAGTTGTTGGCATTACCGGCAAGAATGCACCAATAATACCTAGAAGGGTAAAAAACAACCCGAGTGATAAATACAGTACTTTTTTCATGAAATACTAACGCCCAATTCAGTCCAACTCCTTGGTAAGTGTCATGACTTAACACCAGCGACACACCCTTCCAATATGCCAAATTTATACTCAGATATTAGATAAAGTGGATCTATATTGCTTTGTCGTAAATCAAACCTACTCTATAACCATACGCCAAAATAATGAAGTTTCCATCTACATTGGTCTAATTTTATGGGCCAAGCTTAACGCAACTCAAAAATTAGCCGCGCACCTTCAGCTCACAAAGTTGACGGTAAGATTAATAATTGGGAACGTTTTTAGGTCACAGCGTACACCATTTATTCAATGTTGGAAGAAGACGACTGCTTAACCTGCTGCCACAGCGCTTCCATTTCATCAAGCGTCAATGCGTCGAGCTTGTCGCCCTGTTCAGCCGCCAAGCGCTCTACGCCTTTAAAACGGTTAGCAAACTTGTTACTGGCGTTTCTAAGTGCGGTATCAGCATCTACCTTGCAATGCCTTGCCAAGTTAACCATGGCAAAAAGTGCATCACCAATTTCTTCTTCAATGGCTTGTTGGTTGTCGGGCACGCCACTGTTTAAAGGTGCGACACCCGTACTCAGTGCCCCTTGTGCTCGCTGTTTGAAATCCAGCTCTTGCTGAATTTCTTCCACTTCCTCACGCACTTTATCTATGACAGGTGCGGCATCAGGCCAATCAAACCCTACCTTTGCGCAAGCTTTCTGCAGCTTTTGCGCGTACATGAGTGCCGGCATACCTTTGGGTACGCTATCTAGAATACTGGTTTCTATTGCGTCGTTTTGCTTTAAACGCTGCTTTTTAAGCTGCTTTTCTTGGGCTTTGATAGCATCCCACTGGGAGTTTAAAGCACTGTCGTTCAATTGGGTGCGTTCGACCGTGAGGTTTTCATTTGTATCGCCTTCGCTCTCAGATGCATGCGAATTAGCAAACACATGAGGGTGACGACGCACGAGCTTATCACTAATGCTTTTCGCCACATCGTCAAAAGAAAATGCACGCGATTCGCTGGCTATCTGCGCGTAGAACACCACTTGAAATAGCAAATCACCCAACTCATCTTTAATGTCGTGCATATCACCAGTGGCAATAGCATCAGCCACTTCGTAGGCTTCTTCTATGGTGTAGCGAGTTAGGCTTTCCATGGTTTGTTTTACATCCCACGGGCACCCAGATTGCGGGTCGCGCAGCTGCGCCATAATTTTAAGCAGCCGCTGCATTTCGCTAAGCTTAGCTTTGTTTGCGTTTTGCATCGGTCACGCCTTTAAGCTGTCGCAATCGGGTTAACACTTTAGACACCGTTTCGAGGTCCTGAACCTCTATCGAAATAGTGATAAGCGCCGTCTGTCTATTTTTATCACTTAGGCTGTTCACGCCTAAAAGCGGCACGTTTTCATTCGCCAATACCGTAGTAATATCGCGCAACAGGCCAGTTCTATCGTGACAAAATATATCGATACCTGTCTCAAAGCCCACTTTAAGCTCTTGTGACCAATTCACTTCTATTTGACGTTCTGGGTGCTGTGATAACAAATGCTGCAGCTGGTCGCAGCTTTCCTTATGAACGCTTACACCACGGCCTTGTGTGATATAGCCTAAAATAGCTTCGCCGGGAACCGGCTTACAGCAGTTCGCCAGCTGGCTCATTAAGTGGCCCACGCCCTGCACCACCACAGCATCTTTCTTGCCTGATCCAGCTGCAGTTTTGCGCGTTTTAACCTTAGGACTAATTTCGGGTTCTGGGGCTGGCGGCTCCTGCAAATGATGAATAAAGTTAATCACCTGCATAACGCGTACATCACCGGCACCTACCGCGGTGTACAAGTCATCGAGGTTTTGTAAGTTAAACTTCTCAAACGCCTCATTGGGTACTTTGGCAGGCAAGTGAGCACGCTGAAGTTCGCGCTCTAGTAGCTCCTTACCGGCAGCAAGGTTTTTGTCTCTATCCTGCTTTTTAAAGAAGGAATGAATAGTGGCACGGGCCCGTGATGAGTGCACATAGCCTAGGCCTGGGTGCATCCAGTCGCGGCTTGGGTTTGGCTCTTTTCCGGTAAGTACTTCTATCTGATCGCCACTTTGCAGTAAATAAGTGAAAGGTACTATTCGCCCATTCACTTTTGCGCCAATACAGCGATGGCCCACATTACTGTGAATATAGTAAGCAAAATCGAGCGGCGTAGCGCCTTGGGGAAGGTCAATAACATCGCCTTTGGGTGTGAACACGTACACCCTATCGTCAAACACCTGGCTGCGAAGTTCTTCAACCAAATCGCCGGATTCCGCCACTTCTTCTTGCCATGCAAGTATGCGGCGAAGCCAGTTTATGCGCTCGTCATAGCCTGACTGCTTGCCCGTGCTGCCTTCTTTGTATTTCCAGTGTGCAGCCACACCCAGCTCTGCATCCTGATGCATTTTCTGCGTGCGAATTTGAATCTCTACCGACTTCCCTTCAGGCCCCACGATAACCGTGTGAATAGACTGGTAACCGTTAGGTTTGGGGGTTGCGATATAGTCGTCGAATTCGTTCGGTAGGTGTTTGTAGCTTGCGTGAACCGTACCAAGCGCGGCGTAACAATCTTGAAGTCGCTCGGCAATAATACGCACTGCACGAATATCAAAAAGCTGCTCAAACGTAAGGCGCTTTTTCTGCATTTTCTTCCAAATGCTGAATATATGCTTAGGGCGGCCGTAAACCTCTGCGCGAATTTCTTCGCTATCAAGCAAGCCTTGCAAGTCGCCTACGATAGTCTCTATGTACTCTGCGCGCTCTCTGCGCTTGCCGTCCAACTGCTTTGCAATTTGCTTGTAGGTGATGGGGTGTAGATAGCGGAAAGCGAGATCTTCAAGCTCCCATTTTAACTGGCCAATGCCCAAGCGGTTTGCCAATGGCGCATAGATGCTGGCACATTCGCGGGCCACCATAACACGGGTTTCTTCGTCGGCTTTTTTGACCTGTTGCAATGCGCAAATGCGTTCCGCCATTTTGATCACAACAGCACGCACATCTTCTACCATCGCAAGCAGCATGCGGCGAATACTGTCTATATGCTGCTCGTCTGACTTTTCGGCAAAGCCAGAGCCATTCACTTTACGCGCATGTAACGATTTAATGGCATCCATTCGGCGCACACCAACGATCAGGTCGCGTATTTCTCCGCCGAATTCTTCATAAATATCGTCTTCACTTAAGGCGTGCTGTTCGCAATATGGAAAAACCAAAGCCGCCTGAAGCGTTGCATCATCCATGTTGAGCTGACACAAAATCTCAACCATTTCCTGACCAACCAACAGTCGCTCGGGAATAGATGACACTGCACTTAGTTTTTCTTTTGTTTCTGTACTTAACTCAAGACTATCTAACCACGCTTCAAAGGGCGGGCGGTCGGCTTCGTGGACCTTTCTTGTTGATACCATATCCTTTACTCGTTACTGCTGCTTTCGCGTAAACAAGGCCATCATTTCCATGTGATGGGTGAAGGGGAACATTTCTGCTATGCCCGCTTTTTCCATTTCATAACCTCCGTCTATCAACACCTTGGCGTCTCTAGAAAACGTACTTGGGTTGCAAGAAACATACACTATCGTTTTTGGTAGTGCTTTTACAAGCGCATGACAAACGGTCAACGCCCCTTCTCTTGAAGGGTCTAGTAGTACCTTATCAAAGCCCAGCTGTAATGAAGCCTCGACGTTGGTCTTATCGGCCAAATCTAAATGCAGCCACTCAACATTTTCAATGCCCTGTTGCTGTGCATTGTCTTTGGCGCGGCGCACCATCTCTGCCACACCTTCTACCGCCTGAACCTTTGCACCTAACTTAGCAATAGGCAAAGTAAAATTGCCCAGACCGCTGAACCAGTCGGCTATACGCTCGTTAGGCTTAGGATTTAGCCAGCCTATAGCCTGGTTAATCATTTTTTCGTTAACCACTTTATTAATTTGGATAAAGTCGTTGGCACTTGGGGAAATTGAGCAGCCATTTACTGTGTTCATAATTATGTCAGTGTCATGGCCTACACCGCGAATTTGCCCATGCTTATTTTCAAGCTTTAATTCAATACCGTAGTCACCAACCGATGAACTCGTGTTCACCAATTCGCTCACTGCATCAATAAGCTCAGCTTCAAGGACTTTGGTGTGTTTAATAACAAGGTGCGAGGTGTTGTCGCCTGCAATAAGGCTGATATGCCCAATATGACGCGCTGACTCGAACCCTGTAAGCACATCTCGTAAAGGACCAATAAGTTTAGATAGCGGGTCGACCAGTATTGGGCAGGTTTCTACATTGATAACGTTGTTGCTATTAGCTTCACGGAAACCCAACTTAATTTGATTGGGGTTGCGGGCATCTATAGCCAGCCTTGCTTTTCTGCGATATTGAGGGCGCGGCCCCACTAACGGCGCTTGCCAAACGTCTGCTTTCATTGCCAATTGACGTTCCATCATCACTTTAAGGGCGTTATCTCTTTGCTTAAGGGCAGCATCGGGCTTTATATGCTGTAGCTGACACCCACCACATGCATCAAACACAGGGCAAAAAGGCGCTTGTCTTTCTCCACTTGGCGAATGAATGTTTGTCGCTTTGGCGTTTATGACTTTCTTTTTGCTAGATACCACCTTTATGTCGCAGGTTTCTCCTACAAGAGCACCTTCAACAAATACCATCGGATTGCCGCGCACTACGCCATTGCCCATCCAGTCCAAATCTTCAATGGTGACCGTGTTAGGCTTTTGACTTTCACTGGTATCCGCTGCTTTTTTGCTTTTCCCAAATCGAAGTCCTGCGACCTGCGCGTTGGCTCTGGCATTCCCTTTTTTTGAAGCGCCACGCTCAGTAAGCGACGTTTTGCCTTTTTGCTTGCTACGAGATTGTTTAAAAAGGTTTGCCAAGTGTGACTCCGGTTACTTGCTTTACGTGGTTTGATGTTAGTAGAGGTTTTTGCGCGCGCTCACCAAATAGAAGTCGCCTACGTGGGTTAGGGGCAGTTGCTCTATTCAGACTCTAGTATAACGGTGGCGACAGCATAATGCTGCTCATCTGAAATACTGATCACGCTTCGCGTGATACCTCGGCTTTTGCACATTGCAGCAAACTCGCCAGAAAAATGAAGCTCTGGCGCACCTAAATGGTTATTGCGCACTTCTATATGCTGCCAGCTGATCCCGTTTCCAATTCCTGTACCAAGGGCCTTCACTGCCGCTTCCTTGGCGGCAAAACGTTTGGCTAAGAAGCGAACCGGCGTACCATGCTCGCTGAACTGCTGCCACTCGGCAGGCGTAAGTACTCGCTTGGCTAAGCGTTCATTAGCACCGTCACCTTTACCAAGTCGCGCTATCTCTACAATGTCAGTACCTAGCCCTGCAATCGCCACGTTATCTACACCCTTTTGAATTTAAGGTTAAATGCCCGCTCGTGCTTCTAGCATAAGTTTACGCATATCAGCTACAGCCGTATGAAGGCCATCAAACGCGGCGCGAGCAATGATAGCGTGGCCAATATTAAGTTCGATTAACTGAGGGATAGCCGCAATAGGCTTAACATTGTGATAGTGCAAGCCGTGACCTGCATTCACTTTAAGCCCTAAGCTATCGGCGTACTCGATACCTTCAACTAAGCGCGCTAGCTCTTTATGCTGTTCTTCTTCGCTGGTAGCTTCTGCGTATTGTCCGGTGTGAATTTCGATGTAAGGGGCGTTACATGCTGCCGCTGCATCGATCTGTGCTTTATCTGCGTCGATAAATAAAGACACTAAGATGTTGGCATTAGCAAGTCGCTCGCACGCTGCTTTAATATTCTCGATATTTCCCGCTACATCGAGGCCACCTTCAGTGGTCAACTCTTCACGTTTTTCTGGTACTAGGCAGCAAAAAACAGGTTTTACTTCTTCTGCAATAGCCAGCATTTCATCGGTTACTGCCATTTCCAGATTAAGCCGGGTATTAATGGTTTGCGCTAAAATACGTACGTCGCGGTCTTTGATATGACGGCGATCTTCACGTAAGTGAACGGTAATGCCGTCTGCACCTGCACGCTCGGCAATATCCGCAGCGTGCACTGGGTCTGGGTAATGCGTACCGCGCGCATTGCGTAGCGTTGCAATATGGTCGATGTTAACGCCTAATAAAATCGTGCTCATTTCACCACCTAACCTGTAAGAGCGATAGAAGAGGCCTGCTCTTCCTGTTTAATACGTTGCTTTAAGGGTAAAAATACCCTTTTAAGGAAAGTCGCAATTGTAGCAAATTTTTTTGTAGAACGTGCTTATTAAGCGTTTGAGTTAAGAGAAAATAATTTAATGCTATTACCGCGGTTTGGGCATAAAAAGCTCGCGGCTTTTAAGTGGCTTTTCACCAATTAGCGGTTTCAGCAAGTCCCGGCAAAGCACCTTAGCCACTTTTTTACTAAGCGGCGTAAATTCCCCCTGTGACAAACTAAGCAGCGCTTGTCCAGGAAAGCCTCGCATACCGCGAGGACCAGCCATATCGTCAGGCAGTCGCACAAACCCTGCGTCTATCTGAAAATGATAGCTACCGGTTTCTTCTATAGGCATTTCGTATTCGACGTCGGTAGTAAAATCGGGTAACAGCCCCATTTCGTCAAGCAGTGCAAATTCGAACTGACGTAAGGTCACTTCTATGTCGCTTTCATCTCGAAGAGACAGCAGCGCATTTTCATAAGCATTGTGAACGCCATCGCTGGCAAGCCCTGCCGGCATAACGCGATTAGTTAGCTCGTTAACGTACATGGCGCAAAATAACGCCGTGCCCACAAGGTTGATGGAAGGCGAAACGCTTTCAACGTGACGTAAGTTTTTTAACTCTGACTTTCCGCTTAACTGTAAACGAAGATGCTGAAAAGGTTGAAGTAGGCTTTTCTTGTCTGATTTACTGTTCTTCACCCCTTTCGCCACCGCACTAACACGCCCTTCTTCTAGGGTAAAAAAGTCAACAATATAGCTGGTCTCCCTGTAAGGGCGTCTATGCAGAACATAGGCATTTAACCATTCATTATTCATTGTTCATTGTTGCTCACTGTGTGTTAATTGTTGTCGACGTGGTGCCTGTGGCAACGTTAATATCAGCTGCGCTTAATTCGTACCACTTTCATGGTTTCAAACTCAATGCCAGCCACCTCTTCAACGTGGCGATAGTAGGTTACGTTTACTCGCGCGCCTTTTAAGCTTTGGTATTGCTGTTTACGCCGGTAGATAAAAGGGACATCAATGCCTTCTAGCATAATGGTGTGGCGTACCCAGTCGCTGTCTTTCTCTTCTCGCTGAACGTGGGAAATCACTTTAGCATTGTCGGTTTGATTCAGCTGATTATGCTTTTCCACCAGCTTTTGTCTTTCGCTTTTCACCTTTGCCTCTTGTTTCCACTGCTTTGCACTAATTGCTCGTTAGGCTTATTGCCACCGCCTGCGTGTGAACTCGCTCCTGCTAACGCGCCTCAATTTGCTCGACAATAAGCTGCACGGTTTCTTGACCGCGAAATACGTTGATATCAAGTCGATAGGCAATATGCACGCGTTTGACCATGGCATTCGGCCATGATTTTAAATCAACGTTAAACGCAATAGCATCGACCTCGTTAGCGCCGTCACTTTTTAACACCATTTTTAGGTGTTTTTGACCGACTAAGCGCTGGTCAAGTAACGAAAATTCACCATCGAATAACGGTGATTCAAAGCCCTGTCCAAAAGGACCTGCTTGACGCAGTAAATGCGCAAAGGGTAAACACAGCTCTTGCGAGGACAAGTCACCGTCGGAAAGTAAAGCATGATTACCATCAAGCTTTGCCATGTGCGCACGTGCAGTATCAACAAAAGCACGCTCGAAGTCTTGCAGCTTAGCTACTGGCAAGCTCAATCCAGCGGCCATGGCATGCCCACCAAACTTTTCGATAACGCCAGGGTATCGAGTGTTGACTTCATCAAGTACATCGCGAATGTGCACGCCAGGAATTGAGCGTGCCGAACCTTTAATGATCTCGTCGTCTTGATGGGCAAAAGCGATAACAGGCTTAAGGTACTTCTCTTTCAAACGCCCTGCCACAATACCAATAACTCCCTGGTGAAAGTCTTCGCGATAAACCACCAGTGCGCTTGGCATATCGCCTTCATCCAGCGCCATTTGCTCTAGCACGCTTTCCGCTTGCGCTTTCATGCCGGTCTCAATTTCACGGCGTTCTTTATTAAGCGCATCGAGTTCCGCGGCAATCATTCGCGCTTGAATGGTTTCATCTTCCAATAAGCACGCAATGCCTTGGGACATATCGTCTAATCGACCTGCAGCATTAAGCCTTGGCCCAACCACAAAGCCTAAGTCAGTTGAGGTTAAGTGAGCGCAATCGCGATTGGCTACTTCGACCAATGCTTTAATACCAGGACGACACTTACCCGCCCGAATGCGCTGAAGGCCTTGATGAACTAAAATTCGGTTGTTTTTATCAAGCACTACTACATCGGCCACGGTGCCAACCGCAACGATATCAAGTAGCGACGCTAGGTTTGGTGGCGCTACTCCCGCTTTTTCAAAATGCCCTTGCTGCTGTAACTCAGCTTTAAGTGCTAGCATGATGTAAAAGGCAACGCCTACCCCTGCCAAATTTTTAGAAGGGAATTCACAGCCAGGTTGGTTAGGATTCACTATCGCATCAGCAGGAGGTAGAACATCGCCTGGCAAATGGTGATCGGTAACAACAACCTGCATTCCTAACGACTTTGCATGAGTTACACCGTCAATACAGGAAATGCCATTGTCCACTGTGACAATAACCTCTGCCCCCTGTTTGGCAGCTTCATCCACAATAGGCACGCTAAGTCCGTAACCGAAGTCAAAGCGGTTAGGTACAAGAAAATCAACGTTGTGATAGCCCATGGCTCGAAGCGCCAATATGCATACCGATGTACTGGTTGCTCCGTCGGCATCAAAATCGCCCACAATAATAATGCGTTTATTTTGTGCAACAGCATTAGCGAGAATTTGCGCGGCTTGCGACATCCCCTTCAAGACATTGAAGTGAGTTAGTCCTTTTAGACCATTCTCCAAGTCATCTAAATTCGCAATATTGCGACCGCGATAAATTCTATCGATAACAGGATGTAAGTCGGAACTAAGCGAGGCGCCGGTAACCTCACGGCGAACAATAGGCAAAATCATGAAATACCACTAACCAATACTGTAAATGCAGTTGTCGATGCCAGTTCAAATAGGCTTTAAATGAAGAGACTGGAGTCGGGACACTTGATAATTAGTGCAGATTCCAAGTAAACGCCCGTGTGAACTGCAAAGCAAAACTGTACGAAAAAACGCTAAAAATTATGGGAATGAATCATACCGCAGAAAACAAAAAAACGCACAAAGCGTGCGTTTTTATCATATTTGCTGTTAAGGACTGAATGGCTATTCAGCTTCGTCTAATGCTTTAGCAAGCAAAGCCGCTGGCTGATAACCAGGAATCAATGAACCGTCTGGCAGTACGATATTAGGCGTGCCATTCACGCCTAATTTTTGACCTAACATGTACTGCTCTGCCACTTTATTTTTACAGCTTGCGCTAGCTACGTCATTACCCGCTTTAGCTTTAGTTAACGCTTTTTGCGGGTCTTTCGCACACCACACCGACACCATATCGTTGTAGTTTTCGCTGTTTAACCCAGAACGTGGAAACGCAAGGTAGTGTACGGTAATGCCCGCATCGTTTAGCTCATCAATCTCGTTGTGAAATTTACGGCAATAGCCACACGTAATATCAGTAAATACGCTTATTTCATGCTTTTCGTTTTTGGCCTTAAACGTAATAGACGATGATTCCATCTCTTTTACGCCTTCTTTGCGCAGCCCAGAAAGTGCCAGCTCTGTTTCGTTACGCATCTCTTCATCAATGTTAAAAACACGAGCCTGAAGCAGATACTGCCCGTTTTCACTTACGTAAAACAAACCGCGGTTTGTTGATACCTGAACCAGCCCTGATACTGGAGAGTCAGCAATGGTTTCTACATCTAACCCTAGCATTGAGGTTAATTTATCACGGATAGCCGCTTCATCAGCCGCGTGCGCACTGAGCCCTAATAGAGAACCTGCCGCAACTACACTGGCTAACAATACTTTTTTTACTGCTTTCACTAAATACTCTCCATTTTGCCATTTAAGTTCGCTTGTACTTACTGGCTTAACATACAACTGCTTGAATCGATATCTTTCCACTTAAAGCAATTGCTTAAAATTTTTTACATTCATAACGTTCAGACCATAAAACTTAGCAAAAAATTGCACGTTAAACGCTAATTTTCTTTTAACCTCAGTACATTTAACGTCAACATTCAAACTCAGCCCCGTTAAAGCACTAACGGAAAATGTATTTTCTAAACGTTTTGCATGGCTCGTATCCTACCATAGACCTTTTTATTTTATATACGTCGTCACTGAGCCTCGTCGTATACAGCCTCCAATTTATAGCATTCTTTATTTGTATATTTAGCCACGTGGGTGATGACTGTGGATTAAAGTTTGAAGTCGCTCTGTCGCTACATGGGTGTATATTTGAGTCGTTGACAAGTCGCTGTGCCCCAACAGCATTTGTACAACACGTAAATCAGCACCGTGATTCAAAAGGTGTGTCGCAAAGGCATGACGCAACGTGTGGGGAGAAAGGTGCTGCTCAATTCCCGCTTTCAACGCATAGTATTTAATGCGATGCCAAAATGTTTGGCGCGTCATTTTCTGTCCACGCTTACTCAGAAAAACTACGTCAGAAGTTTTTGTTGCAAGAATAGGCCGCGCGGTTTTTATATAGGTTAATAACCATTCTATTGCCTCTTCTCCAAGAGGTACTAAACGCTCTTTGTTTCCTTTACCTACCACTCTAACCACGCCTTGCTGAATACTGACTTGATCCATCGTCAACCCAATTAATTCGCTCACGCGAAGGCCGGTTGCATAAAGCACTTCAAGCATGCTCTTATCCCTACATTCAATAGGGTCGTCGGTAAGGGGCGCATTCAGCAAATCTTCAACTTGTTGCTCACTGAGTGAAGAAGGCAAAGCTTTGGGCGTTTTGGGGTTTGAAAGCGCGGACACCGGGCTGTCTACACGTACTTGCTTACTGATTAGAAAGACGAAAAAGGCCCGAATTGCGCTGAGCGCCCGTTGGGTGCTGCGCGTAGAGAGCCCTTGGTTGTGGCGATAAGCTAAATAGTCCTGAAGCTGCTCAGTGGTCAGCACTGCAATATCTTTCACACCTTGGTTGTTGCTATAGATAGCAAGCTTAGTGAGGTCGGTACGATAGCTTTGCTGTGTATGCTCTGACAACCCTTTTTCAAGCCAAAGCATCTCAATAAAGCCGTCAATATGCGCCTGACTCGCTGCAGGCACATAGGTTAGCTCACGTTCAGTTTTTGCCATTTAAAAGTCACGCTTTTGCTTAATCAGTTCATAAGCTGATTGAATATCTTGTGCCTTCTTTTTGGCAATCTCCATTGCCTGCTCAGGTAGCCCTTTCGAAACCAGCTTATCTGGGTGATGCTCAGACATGCGCTTTCTGTAGGCACGCTTTATCGTCTTTTCATCGTCAGATGCCGACACGCCTAATATCCGATAGGCATCATCTAAACTTTGCTGTTCTGAATAGGCTGATTGGCTGTGCTGACGTTGACCTGAATGAGTGCGTTGCCCCGAGCCAGGGTTAGACCGCTGCCTAAAGCGTATTTCAGCTTCATACATTGAAATTAGATAGTCTAAATCACGGCGCCTAAAGCCCAGTGGCTTCGCTACTTTTTCCAATACATTATATTCTTCTTGAGAAAGCTGGCCGTCGGCAAATGCGGCTTGAATAAGGATCTCTAAAAATACTTGAAGAATATCGCGTCTACCGTGGCTGGCGTCGTAAAAACCTTTCAACGTATCGACTAAAGGAAAGTCTCGCGCTTTGCCTTCTCTAAATGCATCTTGCGCCTCGCGGCGCGCATCGCCTGTCAGGCGCATTTCATCCATTAACGCTGTGGCAATTTGAATTTCTCGGTCTGTTACTTTGCCGTCAGACTTAGCAAGGTGACCTAACGCGCTAAACAGGCTGTGAAAAAAAATTGCCTGCTGTTTTAAATTGTTTTGGTCGGTAAAAAAGCGCCCAAAACCGCCTAGCTGATTGAAATCTTGGCGGTACGCTTTGTCAAAAAAGTGCCCGACCACCAGTCCAAGAATAGCGCCAGGTATTTTAAGAAACATAAAGCCAAATAAGGCGCCGAGGATTTTCCCCCAAATTGACATCGCGTCATACTCCGTTGGTGCACTGTATAAAAAGTTGATGTTGCGTTTTCTAGTTCACGCCGTGCACAGCGTGTTTAGCACATCATATCAAAAGCTTAAGTATATTAACCAGAGCAGCAGACAGTTTAGGTTTTTATCGTGCGCAAGGGGCTTAAAGAGCACTTACCAAAACTGATCACCCTAGCGACCAAATTTGTGGTCTAGGCAAGGTGAAATCAAGCTACACTGCCCAATTTGTTTTGCTGTTTGATAAGTAATGTGTTTAAAAGTGCATTTTTTTGTCTGAATGGTTGGTAATTACGACAGAAGTGCTTAGAATTGTGCGCTTAAATAAAATAGTTATAGCTAGTGAACGCCCCAATTCTTTAACTGGAAGGTCAATCAAGGGGATGTAATCACTGTTTTTTTAAAACGTTATGTCGAACTAATCGAGACGCATGTCGTCTTATTTGGGTTTATAAGCAACATACAACAAAACAGGCCACCCATTTACGCATGAAAAATACCTGCGCCATGCTTGTTTCCGCGACCCTTTTGCCTACAGTCGCGTTTGCACAGGAAACGACAGCTTCAAATTCTCAATTAGCTCCAAATGCAGCCCCGCTTGCATTTTGCTCTGTTGAACCCGTTACTTTTAGTAGCCAGGCGTTAATGCCTAAAGGTCATGTGAAAGTTGAAGCTAACCGAACTGAAATTATTCAAGACACTGTGGCATTGTTTTCTGGCAATGTAGACATAACGTCAGACACCGCGGTGATTAGTGCGTCTCAAGCGCAAGTGAACGGCAGTGGCCGAGACCTCATTGCTAAAGGCGATGTGACTTACCAAGATGCACAATTAAAAGTTGAAAGTGACACGGTAACCCTGCGCTCTGAAGAAGAGCGTTTAGAGATGCAAAACACCCGCTATAAACTGACGGGGTTTGTAGGGCAAGGAGCCGCAAAAGATATCGTGCTAGATACCGCTACCGGTATCGTACTTAAGGAAGTCAGTTTCACTACTTGCCCGGAAGGGGGTGAAGACTGGATGATCCGTGCCAGTGAGATCAGTTTGGAAAAAGGCACGGTATGGGGCCAAGCTAAACACACCCGGTTTTACATCGCCGATGTACCAGTGTTTTACTTACCTTACTTTGCGTTTCCCGTAAGCAATGAACGACAAACAGGCTTACTATTTCCCGAACTCACCAGCTCTAGTCGCACGGGTGTAGACTACACCCAGCCTTTTTACTGGAACATTGCGCCAAACTACGACATGACGATTTCACCTCGGTTGATGACCCTTCGCGGCGTTCAGCTGAATACGGAGTTTCGCTACTTAACAGAGCGCAGCCAAGGTAAAGCCTATGTTGAATATTTACCAAGTGACTCGGACATTGCAGGTAATCCAGACCGCTATTTTTACCGATTGGAGCATCAGGGGTTAGTTGCTGATAACTGGCTACTTAATATTGATTTTAACGGCCTAAGTGACAACAACTACTTAGTTGACTTGGGTTCAGACTATTATAGTCGCGCAGACACCCACCTGTACCGCAACATTGGTTTAAGTTACTACTCTCAAAATCTATCGGTAAATATGCAAATAAAAGATTTTGAAGTATTAGGCAACACGGCAGACAGCTACCGTGCTGTGCCAGAGATCAAAGTTAACTACAACAGAGCGTTTGGCGAATATTTCGAGTTCAATCTTGACTCTGAGGTTGCTCATTTTGATAACACGTTGGAGACTGCGCCAACAGCAACTCGCTTCCATATTGCGCCAACACTTGCCGTGCCATTTCGCGCTGCATGGGGAGAGTTTGTTGCTGAAACCTCATTATTTCAAACGGTATACCAACAAGACAATGTTGAAGGTACTGATTTGAAAGAAGACGTAGAGCGAACGCTTGGTCAAGCCCGCCTTTACGGTGCCTTATATTTTGAAAGAGACACGTCTTGGTTTAGTGACGACATGTCAATGACCCTAGAACCCAAGGTGCAATATCTCTACACGTCATATGAAGATCAAACTGCAATAGGTTTTTATGACTCAACGCCGCTTTTAACCGACGTTGAAGGATTGTTTAGGGGCCAAGAATTTACCGGCCTTGATAGAATTAGTGACAACAACCAAATTACCCTTGGTGCAACCACACGCATGTTAGACAAAAACAATAGGGAACAATTTGTTCTTAGTGTGGGTCAGATATTCTACCTTGAAGATAATAAAGTTATTGCGGCAACAAAAAATCAAGACCGCTCAGCTCTTGCCGCTGAGGTGGATTGGCGCTTTAACAACAATTGGTTTTTCCATTCTGATGTACAGGTAACGACTGACACAGACAAAGTTGATCTAAGTAGCGTGGGTATTGAATACCGTAGAGATGACGCGCGCTTTATTCAATTGAGTCATCGCTATGTTCGCGACTTAAGTGGTGAAACCATCGATCAAATTGGTATTTCAGCAAGTTGGCCTATTTCTAAGAATTGGCAATGGGTTGGCCGTACTTACCGTGATCTAGAGCGCAATCGAAGTGTGGAAACCTATGCTGGCATTCAATATGAATCTTGCTGTTGGGCAGTTCGACTTGTCGCACAGCGCAGTTTAAACAACCGCTACAACGACAGTGGTGTTCAAACAACCGACGATTTCGACTCTGGTGTATCGCTCCAGTTTATTTTCAAAGGCATAGGTTCATCAGGAACCCAAAGAAGCATGCTTCAAGACGGTATGTTTGGCTATCGCCAGCCTTATAGTTTAAATTAACCCGCAGTTGAGCGCTTAACCGCGCTTAAATGCAATCAACCAATAATAAAAGAGTGTGTATGAAGTTCATTATCCGTGCATTGATGTTAGGTGCCCTACTCTCG
Organism: Alteromonas sp. 5NW40-0090; assembly: GCF_057552975.1. NCBI lineage: Bacteria > Pseudomonadati > Pseudomonadota > Gammaproteobacteria > Alteromonadales > Alteromonadaceae > Alteromonas > Alteromonas sp. 5NW40-0090. Next base: position 198,234 of record NZ_BAAJLT010000008.1, on the reverse strand, counting down.
TTTAACAGTGTTGCGCAAGAAGTTATGCTTGACCGCGTTGCTGTAATTGTTGACCAAGGTGTTGTGCTTGAAAGCGAAATTGATGCCCTTGTACAAGAAGTTAAACGCAACGCTGAAGCTAATAATCAACAGCTGCCATCAGATCGTGCGCTTCGTACTCAGGCCATTGAGCGCTTGATCACTAAAAGCCTTCAGTTACAAATGGCTGAACGCATGGGTATTCGTATTAGCGACCCACAGCTTGAGCAAACAATTGGCAATATCGCGTCTAATCAAAATGCGACTGTTGAACAGCTTCGTGCACAATTAGCTTCCGAAGGTATTGCGTACGATGACTATCGTGAAGATATTCGTGAAGAAATTATTATGGGTGAAGTGCGCCGTGCAAACGTACGTCGTCGCGTCTATATCACTACCCAAGAAATCAATACCCTGATAGATCTTATGGAGCAACAGGGTGCGACGCAGGCAGAATACCGCTTAGGTCACATTCTTATTGGCTTCCCACCTGAACCAACAGACGAAGATATTCAAGCTGCCCGTGAGCGCGCAGACAAAGTAATAGCCTTGTTAGAATCAGGTTCTGATTTTGCTAAGATAGCCATCGCGTCATCGTCTGGTAACGAAGCGCTAGAAGGTGGTGATATGGGCTGGCTTAATATTAACGCCATGCCTACACTTTTCGCTGAAGCCATTCAAGACAAAGATAAAGATGCCCTTGTTGGACCAATCCGAAGCGGTGCGGGTTTTCACATACTTAAGGTGTTAGACACCCGCGGTATTGAGAAAGTCACCGTGGAAGAAGTGGACTCTCGTCACATTCTTGTAAAGCCGTCTATCATTCTTAGTGAAGAGAAAGCAAAAACCATGCTTACTCGCTTTAAAGAAGAATTGCAAAGCGGTGAAGCTGATTTTGCAGAGTTAGCCAAAGAGCATTCTGAAGACCCAGGTTCTGCCCTTCGAGGTGGCGAGTTAGGCTGGTCTGACCCAAGCAATTATGTACCAGAGTTTAAAGATGCGTTGTCTCAGCTTGAGCCTGGAGAGTACAGCGACCCAGTACGCACAGTTCACGGCTGGCACTTAATTCAACTTATCGACCGCCGCATGGATGACGCAACGGATAAGCGTAAAGAAGACAAAGCATATCAGCTTATCTTCAACCGTAAATTTTCAGAAGAAACCGAAAACTGGTTACGTGAGATGCGCGATGCCGCTTACGTCGAAGTAGTCGAATCTTAATAAAAAGTTATTCATGAGCACACCAATTAAAATAGCAATAACGCCGGGAGAACCGGCAGGTATAGGGCCAGATTTGATCATTAAACTGGCCCAAGAAACATGGCAAGCCCAGCTTGTCGTGTTTGCCGATGCCGACATGTTGAAAGCGCGAGCGAGTGCCCTAGGGCTTCCATTAACGCTAATCGATTACGATGCAAATAACCCGCAGATACAAGCTGCGGGTTCGTTGTTTATAAAACAGATAGATAAAACGGTTGAAGTTGTTCCGGGAGAACTTGATAGCGAAAACGGGCTGTATGTTGTAGAAACCTTGCGCCAAGCGTGCCAGGCTAATATGGACGGCGACTTTGATGCTGTTGTTACGGGCCCTGTACACAAAGGCATCATTAACAAAGCGGGGGTTTCTTTCAGCGGCCATACAGAGTTTTTCGCTTATCAGTCCAATACGATTGACGTGGTAATGCTGCTAGCAACAGAAGGCCTGAATGTGGCACTAGCTACGACGCATATCCCCCTTGAATATGTAGCAAAAGCAATAACCCGCGAGCGACTGCATAAAGTTATTCATATCATTAATACTGACTTGAAGCTGAAGTTCGGCATAAAAACGCCTCACATTTATGTATGTGGTCTAAACCCACACGCAGGTGAAGACGGTCATATTGGTACTGAAGAAATTCACACTATCATTCCGGCACTTAACGAGCTTAGGGAAGAAGGCTTAAATATTACAGGTCCACTGCCTGCTGACACTATATTTCAGCCTAAATACTTAGAAAATGCCGATGTAGTGCTAGCGATGTATCACGACCAAGGCTTACCCGTGCTAAAATATAAGGGTTTTGGGGCGTCGGTGAATATTACTTTAGGGTTACCTTTTGTTCGCACTTCAGTCGACCACGGTACTGCATTAGATTTAGCTGGTACAGGTGAGGCCGACGCCGGTAGTTTCAGAAAAGCATTGGAAAAAGCCATTGAGCTTGCACATCATCAACAATGAGTAAAACACATTTAGGCCATACGGCCAGAAAGCGATTTGGACAGAACTTCCTTCACGACGAGTACGTGATAGGAAAAATTGTTGCAGCCATCGCGCCAAAGAATGAACAAAACTTGGTAGAAATAGGACCAGGTTTAGGCGCGTTAACAGACCCTGTTTGTGAAGAAGTAGACGCACTTACCGTTATCGAGCTAGACCGAGATCTCGCCAAACGACTACGTCACCATCCATTTAACGGCGATAAACTCACCGTAATTGAACAAGATGCGATGACGATGGATTTCGGCGCGTTGTGCAAAGAGATGCCAATGAAAGACAAGAAGCTGCGGGTCTTTGGTAACTTGCCTTACAACATTTCAACACCGCTAATGTTCCATTTATTCGACCATGCTCACTGCATTGAAGATATGCACTTTATGCTGCAGAAAGAAGTGGTAAACCGTCTGGCTGCTGGTCCTGGTTCTAAAAACTATGGCAGGCTTTCAGTGATGGCGCAGTATTACTGCCACGTTATTCCTGTATTAAATGTACCACCTGGTGCATTTAAGCCACCACCAAAGGTAGATTCTGCCGTTGTTAAGCTGGTTCCACATCAGGCTCCACCAGTAGATGTTGAGTCAGTTAGCACCCTTGAACGAGTCTGTGCACAAGCGTTTAATCAACGCCGAAAAACTATTCGTAACTCGCTAAAAGACAGCTTAAGTGAGGAAGAGATCCGTGAGTTAGAGATAGATCCAACTTCTCGTGCAGAAGTACTATCGCTTAACGATTTTGCCACTATCGCTAATGCTGTGTCGGCAAAAGAGCACCAACAAGAGCAGTAATTTCTCTATGGATGTACTAGATATAAAGGTGCGGGTGAAAACCCGACACCTTCCTGACCATCTTCCTTCTGACTCCAAACAGTTTGCGTTCGCTTACCACATTACGATTGAAAACAATAGTGAGCACACTGTGCAGCTACTCAGTCGCTATTGGAAAATAACTGACGCAAATGGTAAAGCCTCAGAGATTGAAGGTGATGGCGTGGTTGGAAAGCAGCCGATTATGAAAGCAGGTGAAAGTTTTGACTATACCAGCGGTGCAGTCATTGACACACCGGTTGGTAATATGGAAGGCTACTATGTAATGGAACTTGAAAGCGGCGAGCGCTTCCATGTTCCTATTAAGGTATTTCGTTTAGCCATTCCAAGCATTCTTCACTAAGGTTTCTATGTCGCAAGGTAACACCTATGTCATTGGCGATATCCAAGGCTGCTTTGATGGTCTTCGTCGGGCACTGGATAAAGTAAAGTTTGACGAGACAAACGATAAATTACTTGCCGTCGGAGATTTGGTTGCACGGGGAGAAGATTCGTTAAGCACCCTGCGCTTTTTGAGATCTCTCGGAAGTCAGTTTAGCAGTGTTTTAGGTAATCACGACCTCCACTTGCTTGCTGTAGTAAACGGTATCCGCAAAGCCAAAAAATCAGATAAGTTAGACCCACTTCTTAACGCTTCGGATTTAAATGAATTGGTTGACTGGCTCCGTCAGTTCCCTCTAGCGATGAAATTGGATGAAAACTCTGTGATGGTTCACGCAGGACTTTATCCTAAATGGTCTGTTGATGAGTGCGTCTCATTGAGTAATGAAGTTAGCAACACTCTGAAGTCACAAGATTATGCGGCGTTTTTGTCGCAGATGTATGGTAACAAACCAGATAGCTGGTCAGATAAATTAGAAGGAGAGCAACGCCTTCGTTTTATTGTAAATGCGTGTACGCGCATGCGCTTCGTACATACAGACGGCAGACTTGATTTCGATAATAAATCTCATCCCAGTGCGGTATCTCACTGCACCAATAGCACGTTAAAGCCATGGTTTGAAGTAGAGAATAAAAAGCTCAGTGGTGATCACCGGGTGGTATTTGGGCATTGGGCTGCATTGTCTGGTCAAACAAATAATTCTCAGTTTATAGGCTTGGATACGGGTTATGTCTGGGGACAAAGTATGACGCTATTCAACCTACATACTTCATCGCTCGTTAGCGTCTCGGCGTAATATCTCATTTCAACACATCATTGGGCTGGAAAAGCGCAAACGAGGAGACTTTTCTCCCACCCTTAACTGGTTGTACCAGTGAAAACATTAGCACTTAAGTGCTAATTAAAATAAACATTAAGTTATTGTAGCCGATACACTTACCTGTGATAGTAACGATGATGTTTCGTTATCCGCTCTCATTACCTGAGCAAATACGCTTATATAAGCGCTATATTTTGTTAGCTGAGACGGGTAATATCGTTAGGGATAAAAACAAAAAACACTCATCCAGGAGTTCCGATGAAATTAACGGTAGCCACACGCGTAATCGGGGGATTTGTAGCGATTAGTGCACTTCTAATCGTCATAAGTGTTGTTTCGCTATACAACCTCAATTCTATAGGCTCTGCAACAGAGGAAGTAAATGACGTTGCGCTTCCCACCGTAGCAGGCAGTAACGCATTAAAAGCAAGCTTTCTAAACATGGGACGACTGACCTTCGAAAGCTACATCGAAGAGGACTTAAATGATCTTAAAGATAAAAGAGCATCATTTAATTCTGCCAAAGACACCTTTGAGAGTGAATATAAAAAGTTAGCGCAAGCGGTAAGTAACGAGCCAGAGTTAAGAAGCACGCTTAATACTGTACGAGAATCTTATGAAGCGTATGTAACTAACGTGGAAGCGATGTACAAAAACCATCAAATGTACCTCGACCTGCGCAATAGTATTCAAGACCGACTTGGTGACGCGGAAGACAACGCCGACGATGCTTCTACTTACCTTTTAGACTTTTCAGACTTAGATGCGGTTCAAAGGGATCCTAACCTCAGACGTGCAGCTGAGATCGGTGGCCAGCTTGAGACTTCACTACTTTCCCTGTTAACCGTTTCATATGAATATATAAAGACCGAGACACTAATACGTTCGCAGACATTAGGCAACGAAGTTGATCTCGTCGTTGAAAAAGTGGTAACTCAGCTTAGTGAGATGGTTCAAACCGCCGGTGGTCGAGATGATTCAGGCACACTTGACGATATAAATGACTTGGTTAACGACGCCATCAATGCGATTAAAGCTAACGACGGCGTGGTGCAGCTTCATGTAGATCGCCTAGAGCGCAGAAATGACGCTGAACAGGCACTTAATGCTTCTGATGCAAACATTACGCAGGGGGTTGTAGCGCTTGAAAACCTTCTTAATCTTGCAGATAAAAAAGCATCTCACATAGAAAACCAGGTTAACGGTGCCATTACAACAGGTAATACTTTCGTCATCGTAGTCGTTATTATCTCTATTGCAGTAGCGGCCTTCATTGGATATGTAACCGTTCGCGCTATCACACGCCCACTTTATCGCGTAAATGAACTACTTACGGTTGCTTCATCAGGTGACCTTACACATCGTTTAGATGATTCTGCACAAGACGAATTTGGTCTTTTAGCCCGTAACTGTAATACACTTATTGGTAATTTGAAGGAACTTATCACCGCCATTAACGTTCGTGCAGAACAGTTGGCGGCAGCTTCAGAGCAAACGTCTGCGGTAACAGCGCAAACTACCCATTCAATCCAGGATCAAAAATCTCAAATTGGCCAAGTGGCAACAGCAACCACAGAAATGCACTCTACGTCCCAGCTGGTTGTTCAGAACGCAGAAGATACGCTTAGCCAGATTCGCCACGCAGATGCTGAGGCCGAAAACGTTCGTCAAATCTCGTTAGAGAACAAGAACACTATTGAAATTTTGTCTCGTGATGTACAAGAAGCGGCGGATGTTATCAACAAGCTTCATCAAGATAGCGCAAGCATTGGTGGTATTCTTGACGTTATTCGCGGTGTTGCGGACCAAACCAACCTACTGGCCCTGAATGCTGCTATTGAGGCTGCTCGCGCCGGTGAGCAAGGCCGAGGTTTCGCGGTTGTTGCTGACGAAGTAAGAACCCTCGCTAGCCGTACACAAGAATCGACACAAGAAATTAATGCCATGATTGAAGTGCTTCAAGCAGGCGCGGAAAAAGCGGTGTCGGTGATGAATCAAGGTAAAGATCAAACCGCGGCATGTGTTGCGCAAACGGAAAAAGCCACGCAAGCACTGGATATCATTACCGATGCGGTTCACAAAGCCCATGACGTGAGCTCTCAAATTGAGCAGTCAGCTCGTGAACAGAATACGGTATCGCAAGAAATCAGTGAAAAGCTTGAAACTATTGTGGGTATCGCTGAAGAGACGACAGCGGGTGCACAGCAAACGTCTGAGTCTAGCCATGAAGTGGCGCGACTTGCTGAAGAGTTACAACAGTCTATCAGACAGTTTAAGGTGTAAATACTGCCTCGCTTCTAGGGTACTTGATTTTACAAAAACGCCACCTCGCTGGCGTTTTTTTATTCTTGTAACAATTCGAAAAATACGAACTATACTTGTAAAGCCCGATCATAGTGAGGTTAGCTTTGCATTTTAGAACACTTCGAACCCAACTTATCTTTGCTGTCACTTTAGTTGTTGCAACTGTTGTATTCGTTCAGTTATGCATACGCGCCTTTGTAATTTCTCCACAAATAAAAGACCTGACTAACGAGCACGTAAAATTTGAACTGTTACGCCTTACCTCAGAAGTTAATCAAGAATTTAGAGCGTTAGAGAACCTTTCCTATGATAATGCTGTTTGGGATGAGACATACAAAGCAGTCTCATCACGTGATATTGGTTGGTTCAAGGAAACCTATTTTATTCCTTCAAGCTATTCCACTCTGGGAATTACCGGCTGGTATTTTTTTGATGCTCAATCACAGCTCGTAGCGGGTGAGTACAAACGCACAGTCGTAAACAGCAAGGTCAGTATTTAGAGAGCCGAACATTGTTTGAAAAGGCGGACATAGCTTTATATAGCGCAAAAAAACACGGCCGAAATAAAGTATGGAACGAACGTTAATGAGCACATATAAAAACGGCTGCGCAAAGCAGCCGTCTTCTGAATAACATAAACCCTGAATTTTCCCCAGGACTCACTATTTTACTCAAATAACGCCGTGTGAAGCTTGCGAACCACGTCGTCACTGTTGGTTTCGTTAACCAAGAACGATAGGTTGTGCGGGTTGGCGCCAAAGCAAATCATACGCAGGTTGAAATCTGAAACCGCAGCTAAAATCTTGCTAGAAACACCAACAGCGGTTTGCATGTTGTTACCTACAACCGTGACAAGGTCGTAACCTTTTTCTACTTTCACATCACAGATAGTTTCAAGTTCAGCAATGGTTTCTTTGTTGAGTCGCTGAGCCACAGAGTTTGCAGGGTTATCAAGAGTAAAAGATACCGAGATTTCTGACGTGGTAACCAAATCAACACTTAGCTTGTGCTTAGCGATGATGGCAAACACCTGCTGTAGGAAACCTTGCGCGTACATCATCTTTGGTGTTTTCACTGTCACCATTACTTGCTCTTTACGGCGAGTAATCGCACGGTACGGAGGCTCGTGCTCACAATCACGCACAATCCATGTACCGCCCTTTTCTGGCTCCTTACTAGAACCTACAAACACCTTTATGTCTTTGCGAAGCGCAGGCTCCATAGTGGCAGGGTGTAGTACCTTGGCACCAAAAGTGGCCATTTCCGCCGCTTCTTCAAAGCTCAGTTCAGGTAACGGATGAGCAGCTGGCGTAATGCGTGGGTCAGTCGTGTACACACCCGTTACATCAGTCCAAATCTCGCACGATTCGGCATCAAGCGCTTCAGCAAGTAGTGCTGCCGTAAAATCAGAACCACCACGACCTAGCGTTGTAGTGCGGCCTTCCTCGTCAGCACCAACAAAGCCTTGAGTAACCACTATCGCGTCTTTAATTTCAGGTGCCAGCAATTGTTTAGACAGCTTTTCGATTTCTTCGATTTGCGGCGCACCTTCCCCAAACTCACTGTCAGTACGTAACACCTTACGTACGTCAAAGTTCATGGTTTTTACGCCCTGCTCTGCAAGCACTGAAGAGAACATCAGCGATGACATCCGCTCACCCATTGAAAGCAGCTGATCTTTTAAATCATCACGGTGAAGGATTTCTTCATGAAACGCTAAGCTTCGCATTTCATCTAACAAGTCGTTGAGTTTTGGCTCAACCGCGTCTTTATCTTTCAGCTTGTTAAGAATGGCAAGCTCAATATTGATAATGGCCTGACAGGTCTCTTCAATTTGCTGTTGCGTCATAGGTGTGTGCGCTAAGCTTACCAGGTGATTGGTTACACCTGCCGCAGCGCTCACTACCACAATGCGCGTTTTGTCATTACCGGCAACAATTCGGGCGCAGTTTTGCATTACTTCGTAATTCGCAACGCTAGTTCCACCGAACTTAGCTATCGATAAGGCATTTGTCACTATATTTAACTCCAGAATAAAACTAGCATTTCGCTAGCAGCAACCGCGCGTTTTGCGCGGTTAATCAATCGTTATTTGGTCGCCTACTTTAATATTATTCTCGGCAAACCACCCTTGGTTCATTTCCAACGCGTAAAGTACCTCTTTCGATGATCCGACCGACTCCAAACTATGCGGAGTGAGAGGTTTTATATCCGTTATTACGCCTTTTCTGTCGATAAATGCTACGTCTAGAGGAACAAAGGTATTTTTCATCCACATGCCCGCAAACTTTGGGCTAGAAAACTTAAAAAACATACCGCAGTCTTCACACAAGGCTTTGCGAAACATAAGGCCCTGTGCGCGTTGTTCAAAGGTTTTGGCATACTCAACTTCATAGTGCTTGCCGCCAATCTCAAGTGTAATGGATTCAAAGCCCACTGAATTCAGCGACGATACAGGGTCAACCTGCGCTTTTGCACACCCTAAGGTTAATACAAGTGCAGCAACAATAAAGAAAGATTTTCCCATTAGACATTCCTTTTCGCCATAAAAAAAGCCGGTCACCTTAACGGTCACCGGCTTTGTAGTTTATACACTATTTTAAGCAACATTCAATGTCGGAATAATGCGTGCCTTTGCCTCTTCCTCAGCCTTTTTAAAGCTAGGCATTTTGTCGAAGTTTAAGTAGCGGAATACTTCACCCGACATTGCGTTAATTTTGCTAGCGTATTCCATGTATTCCTCAGCGGTAGGAATGCGGCCCACAATTGCCCCAACCGCGGCAAGCTCCGCTGAGGTCAAATAAACATTCGCGCCATCGCCCAAGCGGTTAGGGAAGTTTCGAGTAGATGTTGAAAGCACCGTTGTGCCCGCATCAACCCTTGCTTGGTTACCCATACAAAGTGAACACCCTGGCATTTCTGTTCGCACGCCTACACGACCATAATGTTGTAGTAGCCCTCTTCCATTAACTGGGCTTTGTCCATCTTAGTCGGTGGTGACATCCATAAACGGGTGGGCAGTGTTTTGTTGTATTGCTCAAGTAGCTTACCGGCTGCGCGGAAGTGACCAATGTTTGTCATACATGAACCAATAAATACCTCGTCTACCTTATCGCCTGCAACTTCAGATAAGGTTTTCGCGTCGTCCGGATCATTAGGGCAGCACACAATTGGCTCTTTAATATCGTTAAGGTCAATTTCGATTACCTCTGCATACTCAGCATCTGCATCGGCGCGCATCAATTCTGGGTTAGCTAACCATTCTTCCATTTTCTGTGCACGACGCTCTAGCGTACGTGGATCGCCATAACCTTCGTTAATCATCCAGCGAAGCATGGTAATGTTTGAACGCAGGTATTCAGCAATCGACGCTTCAGATAAGTTGATAGTACAACCGGCTGCTGAACGCTCCGCCGATGCGTCAGAAAGCTCGAACGCCTGTTCTACGGTTAAGTTCTCTAGCCCTTCGATTTCTAAAATACGGCCAGAGAAGGCGTTGATCTTGCCTTTTTTCTCGACCGTTAATAGGCCTTGTTTGATGGCGTACAGCGGAATGGCGTGTACCAAGTCGCGTAGCGTAATGCCCGGCTGCATTTCACCCTTAAATCGCACCAATACCGACTCGGGCATATCTAGCGGCATAACGCCGGTAGCCGCAGCGAACGCGACCAGCCCAGAACCTGCAGGAAATGAAATACCTAAGGGGAAACGAGTATGCGAGTCACCACCCGTGCCTACTGTGTCAGGCAGCAGCATGCGGTTTAACCAGCTGTGTATAATGCCGTCACCAGGACGAAGCGATACACCACCGCGATTCATTATAAAATCAGGTAGCGTGTGCTGCGTTTCTATATCCACCGGCTTTGGATAAGCGGCGGTGTGACAGAATGATTGCATGGTTAAATCGGCAGTAAAGCCAAGACAGGCTAGGTCTTTAAGCTCATCGCGGGTCATAGGGCCTGTAGTATCTTGTGAACCCACGGTAGTCATTTTTGGTTCGCAGTAGGTGCCTGGGCGAATACCGTCGACACCGCACGCCTTACCCACCATTTTCTGCGCTAGCGAGAAACCCGCTCCACTGTCTTTTGGCTGTTCAGGCGTACGGAATAAATCCGTTGGGCCTAAACCTAGTGTCTCACGCGCCTTCTCAGTAAGGCCACGACCAATAATCAGGTTGATACGTCCACCTGCGCGCACTTCATCCAGGATCACCTTCGACTTATAGCTGTATTCTGCAAGAAGTTCACCGGTTTCATGGTTGGTGATTTTGCCTTCAAACGGATAGATGTCTATCACATCACCCATGTTCATTTTTTCCACATCGGCTTCAAACACCAATGCACCGGCATCTTCCATCGTGTTAAAAAAGATAGGCGCGACTTTTGAACCAATGCACACACCGCCGCCTCGTTTATTAGGTACACCCGGTAAGTCTTCACCAAAGAACCACAACACAGAGTTGGTTGCCGACTTACGCGAGGAGCCTGTACCGACTACATCACCGACAAAAGCCACGGGATACCCCTTACTTTTGACTTCTTCTATTTGCGCCATTGGGCCTTTAACACCAGGCTCTTCTGGCTCTAGACCTTCGCGGGGCATCTTGTAAGCTGCCAGGGCGTGCAGAGGAATATCTGGGCGAGACCATGCGTCAGGGGCTGGCGACAAATCATCAGTGTTAGTTTCACCTGTTACTTTAAACACGGTGTAAGTGATTTTATCGTCCATTAACTTGCGCGACGTGAACCACTCACCTTCAGCCCAAGATTTAATAATATCAGTGGCGTATTCATTACCCGCTTTGTGCTTCTCTTCCACATCGTGATAGGCATCAAACATCAGCAACGTGTGTTTTAACTCCTTGGCAGCCAATGGCGCAAGGTCTTCATCGTCAAGTAGCTCTACTAACGTCGCAATGTTATAACCGCCATGCATATTACCTAATAACTCAACGGCTTTTTCTTTAGAGATAAGCTCACAGCTGTCTTCGCCTTTAGCGATTGCACTTAAAAAACCCGCTTTAACGTAGGCCGCTTCATCAACTCCAGGCGGTACGCGTTCTGAAATCAGTTCTAAAAGGAATTCGCCTTCACCCTCTGGCGGATTCTTTAATAAATCGACAAGGGCTGCTACTTGTTCAGCATTAAGCGGTTTAGGTGGAATATTTTGAGCGGCACGTTCTTCGACGTGATTGCGATAGTCTTGTAACACAGTCTCTTCCTCTAAGTTAGCTTGCGCAATGGGAGTAAACGGTCTTGTACGCACTTGACGCAAGGTGTGTTTAATAAATCATCAACAGTATAACTTCATGGGCTAAGTTTTGAAATTTTTAGCCCCTATTATCCGCTTATAATCGCTATTCATAAAGTTACTTTTGAACGCTAAAAGCGATTAACGAGCGGTACATAAGGTGACAAAAACAATTACTGGTTAAGTAAGTTATAGGGTTTTATATGCTGAAGACAAGGGGGTAGCTTTATGTGACGCTTGTTCAATTGAAGTGCATCGTAAAGGATAGATAACAGCTAATTAAAAGCTCGATATTGAGGCTATTTCGCTAATTAATATGGGTACTATTTTTTTGATAAATCAAAGCCGGGTCTAGTGCGAAGGTAGCTCGCAAACTTTGGCTTACCGTTTTTCGTTACACCGTAAAACTTAAAGGTTACCCAGCTACCTATAGCCGGAGGCGCTTGGCGCTCTTTGTTAGAAAATCCTGTTCCCAGTTTAAATCGAATGCCGTCAGATGTTTCTACCAACAGTGAACCCATCATGCCTTTAAATTTTCCTTTTCCTGGAAGTTGCGCCAACACTTTCGCTTCAGCATCTTCAAAATGTTTTACCTTTAGTAGATTGTCACTACGCCCTGCCTGGTAAAACGTCTTCCCATGATGAAGCATCAGCCCTTCACCACCGTTTTTGATTACTTGTTTAAGCTCTTCTTCAAGCGCGGTTAGAGACAAAAGTTTAAACTGAGGGATCACGTCAAACGTGGGGTTGGGAGTGGCCTTTTTAAGGCTATTAAGCTTGTTCAGTCGGCTGTCAAAACGCTGTCCTGCTACAGGCATGTCGAAGGCCATAAACCTAACTTTAGCCCAGCGTGTGTCTGGTATAGACGCTGCTGCAATGTCGTACGCGGTAGTTTCGGCCCCAGGCAAAGAATTAGCGACAAGTTGCGACTTACCTTCCGTTAACTTAGAAAGCACAATGGAAGCGGTAAGCTCAAACTGCCCTCTTGCAACCCAAAGTTCACCGTCAATTGTCGCTTTAGGCCAATTGGCGGTAAACCATGCTGGCGCAAATATCTTGTTGTTGTTTCGGGTCCTAAGTTCAGTGCCGTCCCATCGAGCACGAATACCGTCCAACTTTTCACTTACCCAGTAATCTTGAATGTTTATTTCTTGCTGGCTGCGGTCATATGGTTTGGCCAGCAGTAAACCATCGACAAGCTCATACTCCGTCTTGGCATCAACCTGGTTAACGGCAGTAAATAAAAACACACAAACAGCAGTAAGAAAATCTCGCATTGGCTCTTTCCATAAGTTGTCAAATGCAGCCCGTTCAAGCCATTGAAAGAGACTAAAACGACAAAGGCAGAGTAGATTACTCTGCCTTTGGACTTTTTTTAACTGTACGTAAGAAGGTTTTTGTTTGGCTGAAAAAGCCTTAGTCAGTGATGATATCAAGAACTGAGATAAGCACATCCTCGGCAAAGGCCTCACCAAACGTTCTTTCTTCGTCACGTCTCTTTTGGTAGGTCTCTAAACATGCGTTTAGCCGCTCATCGGCCGTATTCACTTCATAAACTTCAACGCGATTAGCTTGCTCAATACAGTGTTCAGTTTGCGCTGTCGAAACAGAACTGCATCCGCTCGTTACAGCGCAAATCCCAATCATAAAAACGGTGGCAATATTGTTTATACGATTAATTTTGCTTTGGTATTTCAATGTAGCTTACTCATCCAGTAAATCATGCAAACGCTTTTGTCTATCTGTATAAACTTGGTAACCATCGTGCTGCGGTGTCGAAAGCTCCAAAGCCTTGTTTACGCTCTCAAGTGCTTTTTTATACTCACCCATTTGCTCGTAACCATACGCTATGCCGTTATACGGGTCAGGCATTTCAGGGTACTTAGCTATATCGTGCTTAAACAGCTCAATAGCCTTCTCATAATTTTCAGAGCGCACATAATGATAACCTAATTCTCTAATTACCCATTCAGGCGCCTCTAATTTTTCCCCGCGTTGCTTTGAAACGCGATCGTAATATTTGGCAATGCTTTGAATATCACCATCGAACTGTTCAGGCCTTAAATAAGCTGACAAGAACAGGTTGTGATAAGCACTAAAAATAGACGCTGCCGTAACCAAGTTGTGCCGAACACCTGCATATTCATCATTTACCCACCTCAAACCAGCAGGTTGGTTTGCCCGCATACCCAAAATCATATCATCATAGTAGGGTCGCATTGGCGCCGGTTCGTTGCCTATAGACGTATAGATATAGTGATCCAGTTGACTGGAAGATTTAAAAAACGCAACCGTTCTTTTTGCCGGCGCGCCATAGTTCCACCACACCGCAGGACTATAGGCAATCACAGCCTTAAAAAGCTCAGGATTTTGAGTGAGCGCATACAACCCGAATACACCACCAGCGGAACCGCCAGCTATCACCCGAAAATCATGCACCCGGTATTTATTCTCGACCATTGGGATAAGTTCAGTGGTTATAAAAGACAAAAAGTTTGCCCCGCCCCCGCCATAACCTACAGGCCCGTATGGGTCTTCATTTGCCGTAGGGAAAAGATCTCGAAAACGATCGGTATTTTCAATGGCGACTATAATTACTTCTGGCGCAGCATTTTCAGATTGAAGTGATTCAAGTACCGCATTCATTATAGGTAGATAAACCGCACCATCTAACCGATAAATTACAGGGTACTTCTTATCGGGGTTTTCTGCGTAGCCTTTAGGAAGTTGAACAACGACTTCTCGTTCTTCCTTCAACACTTTAGATTCGAACTTCTCTACTTTCAGTTCGTAGTTTTTTGCTTCTTCGTTAGATTCAGCTTGAATTGACGAGCTAGCAAAAAGACACACTAATACGGTTAGCGTAATACGCTTGAATAACATAAGGGTTAAGTCCTTTTATTTGAAAGCACCTTATTTAGAGCTATGCTAAACGCTTAAATAGCCAGCTTTTTATGGGTGAGTTAATTATTTAAGTGAGCTTTTAGTTAACACTACTTGGTATACAAATTTTAAGCAACAAACAAAAAGAGTTGCCTACTCTCACACCTTTATTAATGCCTATCATCACCATAATAAGGTTGTCCATATTTAGCGTTCTTGTTGGCTCGAACTTTGCCATAATTCTGCGATAGTGTTTAATTGAGACTGTTCCGATAGCTATTTATCTCAATAACATACAGTTCTCGCTCATCAACCGCACCTCATTGGTGCAAACAATAAATTAAATAAGGTCAATATGCGCTTAAGTAGTTTTGTTTTATTCGTGTGTATATCGCTATCGTCGTTAGCCAATGACGATACTAGTCAGTACGGTCCAAAAGATTTTTCCAATGTAACAAACAAATGGACAGCCGTGGTTGCTGCTTACGAGCCAGAAATTGAAGCCATTGACGCCGCGTTTGCAACTATGGACGACGCTCAAATTACGCGAACGGTTTATATTAAAGGGGTAAAGTACCAGTTGGGTACTTATAAAGGTGAGCCCATTGTTGTATTTAGTACGGGTGTCAGTATTACTAACGCAGCAATGACCGTACAGATGGCGTTGGATTACTTCCCTATTGATAAGCTGGTTATGATGGGTATTGCTGGGGCCATAAACCCCAAATACACACCTGGCGATATCGCAGTACCTGAACGTTGGTATTTTCACGACGAGTCAGTCTATATCAACCCGAAGAAAGATGACGCCAGCGCCTACGAGCTTCCGGACTATTACGCTAAACAGCTTGAGTATTACAAAGCACGACGTGATACAGATAAGCACGCACCTAACTACAAAAACATTGGTTTTATTCACCCTACCGAGGTGGCAGTAGTTAAAGAGGGTTGGGACACACGGAGAAGAATGCCCTATTTTACTGCCGACAAAACGTTATTGGAAATGGCAAAACGCGCGCTCACAAAGATCCCGCCTATCACTATGCCATCTGGTAAGGAAATACTGGTTGATATAGGTGGAAATGGAGTAACAGGTTCGGTATTCGTAGACAACGCTAAATACCGCGAGTGGCTGCGTGACGTCTACACGGCTGATGTTGCGGAAATGGAATCAGCGACCGTCGCACAGGTGAGTTTCGTTAACGACGTAGACTGGTTAATTATCCGCTCAATTAGCGACTTAGCGGGCGGTCAGCACGGTAAAAATGTTGAGAATGTATTTGACGCAATAGCCTCTGGCACCGGCACCAAGCTGCTACTTGGCATACTCGACGAACTCGTAGCCACCGCCCCCAAATAACAAATAAATGGGGTCAGAGTCTGAGGGATCCCCACGAATTTAATTTCATGTTCCTTCAGCCCAGGCTGCGTCAAGTATAGAGCTGTACCACTTGAGTGCAGCTTTCCACTGTCGCATAGTAAATCGTATTCGACAAGCGACAGCCCTGAGTCCAAGGTAATGGAATGACAGCACGCTTCTGGTTTCGGTATTGGCTTGGAAGCGCCGATGCTTATTCGATGAGACGAGCACCATACCCAGTAATATAGCCACGAGTGACGCTAACGTCGTCAGCAATACCAGTATTGTTAGACGCTGCTTTTTCACGCTTTTATTCTGCTCGTAGCCAAGCCCGAACTTCGTACTTTTCATGTCTCTAAAGCCTTCTTCAATTTGCATTCGTTGCCTGTAAATAGCCACGACCTGTTTCGATAAGCTTCGGTGAGACGCCAGTGATGTGGCTAATAGCCACGGGTCTTTTGCCCCTTGCGCATGAACTTTTGAGCGTTTTGAGGCTTTACGTGTACCATCTGGATTTGAAGCATGACGTCCTTTAGATTTCTGTTTAAACAGAACTAGCGTGCAGGTAAAGGGGTTGCTCCTTACTATTTGGCTGTTATCAAAACGCTTCGGTCGACAGGTTGCTTTTGCATAAAGATTACGAATACACTGCCACGTATTTCCTCTATCAAGCGAGTAAAGATGTGGCTTGCGGATACGTCCAACAATGTCCCATCCTAGGGCCCTAACTTCTCTAAACCAAGGCGATTTATACCCTGCGTCGGTGACGATAATGGGGCGGCAATTTGAAGGTAACATGGCGTGTAATGTCTTTAAGAATGCCTTGTGAGTGGCAGGTTTTTCTTTGGTCTTGTTGCAATGCACTTCTTGATAAAGTGTGACGGGCCGACCTTTTAAAGATATTGCCGCGCGTAAAAGAAAATGCGCTTTACGGTCGTCTAAATCTGACCAGTCGATTGAAATAACAGGGCGTGTTGTGTTGCCGCAAAATAGCTGGCATATAGATGCATAGATGAGTGGTGTTTCACTTAGTAAATGCGGGTTTGAGAGCAAGCGGTCAGCACGCTTAATCCGATGTTTTTCAAAGGCTTTAGTGTTGATTCCTCGACCTATGCTGGTTACGGTCGCAGCGCTTCCATTAAGCAGACTTTTGACGCACGCCGTGACCGCATTTAGACGAGTTTTATGCATTTTATAGCTGACAAGCGATACGACTTTGTTCACAATAGATAGGGCATTCATGGCTGTTTGGCCTCAGTGAAGTTTGGCGATTGATCTGATCACCAAACGTCATGAATGTTCCTATCTTTTTTATCTTATTGATATCGCAATATTATTTGTGGGGATCCCTCAGACTCTGACCCCATTATTTCAGGTATAAAAAAGCCCCAACCTAGGTTGGGGCTTTTTAATGTTTATTTAGCGTTAAATGCTTAAACGCGCTTAACAGCTACATCAGCTTCGAACTTAGGCTTAACTGCCAAGTCTTCTGAAGGTGGGGCAAACTTAGTTAGATCAATGCCTGCAACAGCTTGCTTGTACTCTTCAGTTGTTGGGAAACGACCAAGCACGGTTGAAAGTACTACTAGCGGCGTAGAGCCCAGTAGTGATTCACCTTTCTTCTCAGCAGAGTCAGCTACAACACGGCCTTGGAAAAGACGTGTAGACGTTGCAATAACGGTATCGCCCGGCTCAGCTTTTTCTTGGTTACCCATACATAGGTTACATCCAGGACGCTCTAGGTAAAGAATGTTGTCGTACTTAGTACGCGCAGCTTCTTTAGGCTTAGCATCGTCGAATTCGAAGCCTGCGTATTTCGCAAGTACTTCCCAGTCGCCTTCTGCTTTAAGCTCGTCAACGATGTTGTATGTAGGTGGCGCAACAACAAGTGGCGCTTTGAACTCTACAGAGCCGTTAAGCTTCTCTAGGTTACGTAGCATTTGTGCGATAATTTGCATGTCGCCTTTGTGAACCATACAAGAACCTACGAAACCTAGGTCTACTGGCTTACCATCGTAGTAAGAAACAGGGCGAATTACGTCGTGGGTATAACGCTTAGACACGTCTTCGTTGTTTACGTCCGGGTCAGCAATCATTGGCTCATCGATTTGATCTAGGTCGATAACCACTTCTGCGTAGTACTTAGCGTTGTCATCTGGTGCAAGCGCTGGTACTTCGCCAGACTTGATTTCAGCAATACGCTTGTCAGCAAGGTCGATTAGACCTTGAAGCATGTTCGCTTCGTTATCCATACCTTTATCGATCATGATTTGGATACGGCTCTTAGCAAGCTCAAGTGACGCAACCATAGTCTCATTGTCAGAAATACAGATTGACGCTTTCGCTTTCATTTCTGCAGACCAGTCAGTAAACGTAAACGCTTGGTCAGCAAGTAGAGTACCGATTTGTACTTCAATTACGCGACCTTGGAACACGTTCTCGCCAGCGAATTGCTTAAGCATTTGAGCTTGAGTAGCGTGAACCACATCACGGAAGTCCATGTGCTCTTTCATGCTACCTTTAAAGGTAACTTTCACAGACTCTGGAATTGGCATTGCCGCTTCACCTGTCGCAAGCGCTAGTGCTACCGTACCTGAGTCGGCACCGAATGCTACACCTTTTGACATACGAGTGTGCGAGTCACCACCAATGATGATGGCGCGGTCGTCTACGGTGATGTCGTTAAGCACTTTGTGAATAACGTCAGTCATTGAGTGATAAACACCTTTAGGGTCACGTGCTGTGATTACGCCAAAGTTGTTCATGAATGACATTAGCTTAGGAATGTTAGCCTGTGCTTTCTTATCCCATACCGATGCAGTGTGACAACCAGATTGGTATGCACCGTCAACAGTAGGTGAAATAGTTGATGCCGCCATAGACTCTAGCTCTTGGCAAGTCATTGGGCCAGTGGTGTCCTGAGAGCCTACAATGTTAACCTTAACACGAACGTCAGAACCTGCGTGAAGCGGCGCATCTGAATTTACGCCTACCGCATTGCGGTTAAAGATTTTTTCTACAGCAGTAAGACCTTGGCCTTCGTGAGAAACTTCTTTCGATTGCGCGTAAACTGCTGGAGCTTCAACACCTAGTGTACGTGCAGCAAACGATTGTAGCTGCTTACCGAATACTACGGCGTAAGAACCACCCGCTTTCATGAACTCCATTTTCTGAGGAGTGAATGAGGCAGATACGTCAGCTAGCTCTTCTGAACCGTTGAAAAGCTTCTTCGCTTTGGTATCGATAGTCAGTACCGTACCCGTTGCTACAGAGTAAGCTTCTTCAAGCACTGGGTCGCCGTTTGCATCGCGAACTACTTCGCCGTTTTCGTCTGTTTTCTTAACCCAGTTTTTAAGGTCAAGACCAATACCACCGGTCACATCTACTGTAGTAAGGAAGATCGGTGCGATACCGTTAGTACCAGCAACAATTGGCGCTTTGTTTACAAATGGAATGTAAGGGCTTGTTGGCTCACCAGCCCATAGCGCAACGTTGTTCACACCAGACATACGTGATGAACCTACACCCATTGTGCCTTTTTCAGCAATAAGCATAACTTTTGCGTTAGGGTGCTTTTTACCTAGATCAACAATTTCTTGCTGCGCTTCAGGAGAAATCATGCACTGGCCATGAAGTTCACGGTCTGCACGAGAGTGCGCTTGGTTACCTGGAGAAAGAAGGTCAGTTGAGATATCACCTTCAGCGGCAATGTAAGTTACTACTTCAATCTTTTCTGGAACGTCAGGAAGCTTGGTAAAGAATTCAGCTTTTGCGTAGCTTTCTAGTACGTCTTTAGCAATGGCGTTACCCGCTTTAAATGCTGTTTCTAGACGTTCAGTATCTGCTTCGTATAGATAAACTTGAGTCTTCAATACTTCTGCAGCTGGCTTGGCAACTGCTTCATCATCAGAAAGTGCAAGGTCTAGAAGTGCTTCTACAGACGGACCACCTTTCATGTGTGAAAGTAGCTCAAGTGCAAACTCTGGCGTGATTTCTTCTACTTTTTCTTCGCCAAGTACAATTTCTTTCAAAAATTGTGCTTTAACACCAGCAGCAGGCGTAGTTCCTGGCAAGGTGTTATAGATAAAGAATTTTAGAGAGTCTTCGCGGTGCTCGTTTGTTGTATCTTTAATTTGAGCAATAATTTCAGACAGCAGTTCTGCACTGTCAATTGGCTTAGGGTTAAGACCTAATTCCGTTTTACGGGTTTCGATCTCTGCCAGATATTCTGAATACAAACTCATATAGTTCTCTCGGTCTTAGTTTTACTTGGGCGTAGTGTTAAGTCGGTCTTAGCTATACGCATATAAAAATGAGGGATATTTTAACTGATTTTTAGCAGTTACGTAATGACTGAAAGTGATCAGTTGGTTATACAGCCGCTCAAACCAAAGCTGAATAAACAGCATAGAGCATAGGCGAAAAAAATGACATTTTGACAAAAACAAACTTTAAACATTAAATTCAGTCACTTACAGAAATATGAACGGAGATGCATAAGCATCTTCAACAAGAATGGTTTGACCAATGAAGATAAATAATAGTGTTGCACTTATGACAAAGATTCATTCTATTTATGGTGCTACCAGTACAAATTACCATCAACTTTAAAGCAAAATTTCAGTTTATTGGTTTTTTATTGTGCTTTGTTCTGTTTAGGTGAAACTTTTACCAGCTTGGCATTCTCACCGTCTGTTAGAAGAAGTAGGTTGCCTTGATGATCAACCGCTATATCTCTCAACCGCATTTCTAGTTCGTCAAAAACCTTCGTAGAAACATACGTACTCGAAGTTTTATTGACCGCATATAAGGCTTTAGCTTTCAAACTGGTAACAAGCAAGGTATCGGTCAGCATTGGATATTGATCATCTGAGTAGTAAATCATAGATGATGGCGCGATGGATGGCGTCCAATCCACAATGGGGTCTGTCATACCAGGATAGGTTGAAAAAGGTGATATTCTGGCGCCTGAGTAGTCTTTTCCTAAAGTGACGACAGGCCAACCATAGTTTGCGCCTTTGTAAAGCAGGTTAACCTCATCGCCGCCGTCTGGACCGTGCTCATGCAGAAATACTTGTCCTTGTGGCCCTTTAACCAAACCTTGCGGGTTGCGATGCCCCAACGTATATACGTAGGGGCTATCAGGATATGTAGGATTTGCTAGCGGCTTGCCGTTTATGTTGAAGCCCAGTACCTTTCCCAATTGTGAACTAACAACCTGTGCTTGCTCGCGATAATCAAACCCGTCACCGGTAGTGACTAGAAAGCTCGGTGCTTGGCTTACGTCGCTACTTTCCAACTGAAGAAGCTTCCCGCCATAGTGTACAGGCGTATCTTTCGTTTGCTCCACTTCAATTACGGGTTCGATGTTACTAATGCCAGAGGTGAGAGAAAGCTCACCTTTTACTACAGCAAGACGGTTAGCATCATCACTACCCTTGGAATAACTGAGTAATACAGTGGGATTGGCGGGGAACTGAGAAGGGATAAGAATCTCTAGCACACCTCCCTGCCCTTTTGTATACAAGTCACCAAGCGCTAAAGAAAATCTAGATATATTTCCGCTGTCATCAAGAATAATGAGTTCACCATCTCTTGTTACTACCAATATACGCGTAGTTGCTTGCTCTTTGTCTATAAGGGTTGTTAACGCCTTCGGGTGCGCTAAAGAGGTTACCAAATCTTCTATCATTACATTATCAGCAAAGCTTTCTATCGCTGGCGATACAAGCTTCAACACTGCATGGTTATCAATCTTAGAGGTAGGTTTAACAGAGTTGTCAGAAACAAGACTTGAAGCAAGAGCCTGCGTAAATGCCCCGCTAACAAACGCGAAAGCCAATAAACTACTTATCATACGCCCTGATTTCATTGTAATTGTCCTCGTTAATCAAACCTGACTCTAGCTACAATGGTACACTTCTTTTGAAAGCTCAATATAACTACATTCATTGTTTTTGTTGCGCTTTGATGAAGGTTAATTCATGGTATTGACCGACAAAATTTGGAATCTGAAACATGAAAAACCTTACTCGCCGCGCTATTTTTCATTTTGTCCCATCTTGGGCTGTGGGTTTTCTACTTGCAAGTGTGTTCCACTCAACTGCGGTTTTAATGGCTCTTATAGGTATCAACGTTGAATTAAACGTCAATGATTGGCTCTCCATGCTGTGGCAGGATGCGTTCGGCCTTTTGCCAAGTTACGGCGTCATTATTGCAATTACTCTGTTGCTTGCTTTTTTAACTACGCACTTTGCTATAAAACGCTTTAATTTTAATAACGTAAACACCGATATGCATAGCAAACGACTTATTCTCTTCGCGCTAGCCGGTGGTTTATCTTTTCTTTTAATGTTAGTAGCCATGCAACCTATACTAAACGTTACCCTTATTGCGGGCGCTCGCTCCACTCTTGGCCTACTCGCGCAGTGCACCGCCGGCATGTGCGCAGGTGCCGTTTACAGCAAATTAAGTAATAGTGTTAACGATTATTGATAACTGCGACTTATACTATTAAATAAGCCAACACTGATGTAAATAAAAAGTTAAGTTTGCTAATGTAAGTCATAGACTGAATATTCTTGCCTTACTAGGAAAAAGCAACATGATAACTTATCCAGATAATGTGACGTGTCTCGCCGACTATATTGAAAGTGTTTTGCACAAGTTCGCAGACAAACCCGCATATACGGCACTTGGGCAAACTCTCACGTTTGCCGAAATTGACAATAAGTCATCAGCACTAGCACGCTATTTCGTGCATGAGGCAAAACTTTCTCCTGGTACCAAGGTCGCAATCCAGCTTCCTAATCTAATTCAAAACCCTATTGTTGTTTACGCCGCTCTACGCGCTGGACTCGTTGTGGTAAACACAAATCCTCTGTATACCGAGCGTGAGATGAAGCACCAGTTTACCGATAGCGGTGCAAAAGCATTAGTTATCTTAAGCGACTTACTTCCCAAGTTCGCCAGCATAAAAGATGACACAGGTATCGAAACAGTGATTACCACTTCAGCGACAGAGCTGCTAGACCCTAGTACAGCGCCAACGCTAGACGGGACGGTTTCTTTTAGCAAAGCAATTGAAATGGGAAGTGCACTGCCCACATTCTCTCGCCCTTCAATAAAATTAGACGAACTCGCCATGCTGCAATACACCGGCGGAACGACAGGTGTTTCTAAGGGCGCTGCGCTTAGTAATAAGAATGTTCTAGCTAACTGCGTACAAATGCTTGACCGCATAGGTGAAGGTTTTAAAGACGGCGAAGAAGTGTTGGTGTGCCCGTTGCCTCTTTATCATATCTATGCGTTTACGGTCGGTATGATGGCGCTTTTTGCAAAAGGCACGCACATTATTCTTATTCCTAATCCAAGGGACATAGACGGTTTCATTCAAACCCTCAAGCCTCATAAAATATCGGCCTTTATGGGTATAAATACGCTATTTGTCGGACTTGGACGACATCCAGAATTTGCAAAACTCGACTTTTCTCAACTACACCTCACTATGTCTGGCGGTACTGCGCTCACCCAAGCTGCAGTATCAATTTGGCGAGACGTAACAGGGAATACTATTACCGAAGGCTATGGGTTATCAGAAACTGCCCCCGTTGTTTCATTTAATATTCCAGGCAATGAAGAAATAGGTACTGTTGGGCATGAACTAGAAGACACAGAGGTAGCACTTCTTGATAGTTATGATAAACCTGTAGCTGAGGGAGAGTCTGGACAAATAGCAGTGCGTGGTCCACAAGTAATGCTGGGCTATTGGAACCGCGATGACGAAACCGCAAAAGTGATGACCGAAGACGGCTTCTTCAAAACCGGGGATATTGGTATTCGTACAGAATCTGGAGCAATTAAAATTGTAGACCGCTTAAAAGACATGATTATTGTCTCTGGGTTTAATGTGTATCCCAATGAGATTGAGGAAGTGCTAACGTCTCATCCTGACATAATGGAAGCGGCTGTTGTAGGTCAACCAGACGACAAAACTGGTGAGCGCGTTTGTGCCTTTATCACTGTTGCAAACGACATAGGTATCGATAAGGTAACAGCGTATTGTAAGCAGCATCTTACCAACTACAAAATCCCTAAATCGATTACCGTTCTTGAAGAGCTACCTAAATCTACAGTGGGCAAAATTCTCCGTAGAGAACTACGTAGCGCGTGACACCACGGAAACGGCTGATCTTTATAAAGGTTGGCCGTTTTTACTTATAAATCAGTTTATTGCTACCAAAGAATAACATCCTAATATTGTAAATTGGCGCGCCTCT
This sequence comes from Alteromonas sp. 5NW40-0090, assembly GCF_057552975.1. Taxonomy (NCBI): domain Bacteria; kingdom Pseudomonadati; phylum Pseudomonadota; class Gammaproteobacteria; order Alteromonadales; family Alteromonadaceae; genus Alteromonas; species Alteromonas sp. 5NW40-0090. The sequence goes on along the minus strand of NZ_BAAJLT010000008.1, from coordinate 173,854 downwards.
TACTATAAATAAAGAACGCTACTGTTAATCTTTGCCGATAATGCTTTCAAAGACGTTCTTTTTCCATAGTTTAGATGAGTTAAAACAAGAAAGTGACGCTTTGAAAGCGTTCGCCCCATCTCTGCTAATAGTGTACGCATCGTCTCCATTTCTCAGTTCACCCGAGCTATTTCCGATAGTGAGTGATATTTGCCCTGACTGCGTTGGATGCAGTACCGCAGGTGAAATTTCCGCGAACCGAGTAACCTCTAATGGTATCTCTGTCGTTCTTTTGCGTTTTGAATCTTCGTCATACGCAAAAATACACCAAACAACGTTAAGCGACATGCCGTCTTCTTTTGAAACCGGTCAGTCACTTGCAAGCCGTATCGAACTGAATGGCCTAAAAGGTGTTTACGTTTTGGCGCCTGGTGTCGAAATAAATGGCTCAGCTTTGCTAAAAGGCATTTCGACTCACTTATCGCAGAGCATAGGAATAAGCGGCGGTCTTGCCGGCGATGATGGCGCATTCGAACAAACATATGTACTACACCCTAACGGCATTGATAGCCGCAGTGTTGTTGCCGTTGCGTTTTACGGTCAATCACTCAGTTTTGACTATAGCGCGCGTGGCGGATGGCGGTCATTTGGCCCAGCGCGAAGAGTCGCTTCGGCAAAAGAAAACCTGCTGTTCGAACTCGACGATAAGCCGGCATTGGATATCTACAGAGCGTATTTGGGTGAATATGCGGAAGACTTACCAGCGAGCGGGCTTCTGTTCCCTTTCGAAGTACTAAATGAAAACGGCGAGCCAACGGGAATTATCAGAACTATTCTTGGCATTGACGAGCAAACTAAGGCCTTAGTATTGGCAGGTGAGGTCAACGAAAGCCAGTACCTGCGTCTTATGAATGCGTCAACGGAAGACCTCATCAGTGGCGCACTTGAAGCGATTGCCCCTATTGCCAGCAAAAACAGAGATGAAGATTTGCACTGTTTAGCTTTGGTGACAAGCTGCGTAGGTAGAAAACTAGTTATGGGTGATCGCGTTGAGGAGGAGATTGAAGAGTTAGCTCGGCAGTTAAGCAGTAATACCAATATTGCTGGATTCTATTCTTACGGAGAAATAAGCCCTTCATGCAATGAAGCTCCGTGTGAACTGCACAACCAAACGCTAACCCTCATGCTGTTGAGGGAAACACATTGAATTCCCTATTAGAACGTCAGTTACGCCGAGCGTTTCAGCTTGACGATACAGAATCACTCGCGCAGTGGCTCAAGGGACTTGATGACGATAGTACAGATCATACAAGCCTAAGTCTGCAGACGCTTAAGCGGGGACTCGCTGCTCTTATACCGAGAATTGACGAATCTTACACGTTTAATGAAAGGGACATCAAATTAAGAGATAGAAGTTTACATATCAGCTCTGAAGAACTTATTGCTGTAAATAGAAAGGTTCGTGAAGAGTTTAACGAACAAAAGGCCGTTATCGAAACCTTACGATTAGCAGTAAATCAACTTTTAGAAGAGCGAAATAAGCCGCTGATAGATGAGAAATTTACCAACCTATCAGATCTTTCTTCACTCATGTACGAGCTTATATGTGAACAGAAAAATGCAAATAATGAGCTGCTATTACAGCGCAGAGCTATGGATAAGCACGGCATAGTCGCAACTATCGATCTCAAGGGTACGTTATTATCAGCAAACGATAAATGCTGTCAGCTTTCCGGCTATTCTCGCGAAGAATTAATAGGACAAAGTACCGCTATTTTCCGCGTGGAAAATATTTCGCTCACTGAACAAGTCGAAATATTGGGAGCACTTATCAAAGGAGAGATTTGGCAAGGGGAACTCAATAGCTTTACGAAAGACGATAAGCCTTGGACGGTCTTTGCAACTGTTGTTCCTATCGTTGAATACAACCAACGGGTAAATCGCCTTGTAGTTATTTGTACTGATATGTCAGAACAGAAGCGTCTATCAAGGAGACTCAAAAAGGATAGAGCTTTTCATAAAAGTATTACCAATAGTATAGGTGAAGGTGTGTATGCAGTTAATGGTGAAGGCACAACACAATTCCTTAACCCCACTGCTTCTCGTCTACTTGGGTGGACCTTAGAAGAGTTACAAAACAGACGCTTTCACGACACGGTTCACTACCAAAAAGGGGATGGAACACTACTTCCCAGAGAACAGTGCCCTGTAAACAAAACAATTAAAAGCGGGTCGTCGTACACCTCTTATGAGGATTTTTTCACTGATAAACGAGGGCGCTTATTCCCTATTTCTATCGTTGCCGTACCACTTTTTGATAAAGAAGGTAAGCCGGATGGGCATGTAGGTGTTTTTAACGATATTAGCAACCAAAAAGCCATTGAGCACAAGCTCCAGAAAGCCTACGACGAGGCTCAAAGCGCCAACAAAGCAAAAAGCGACTTTCTCGCGACCATGAGCCATGAAATTAGAACACCAATGAATGCCATTATTGGGCTAACTCATCTGGCATTAGAGTCACAGGATAGCGACCAACAGCAACAGTATTTGGAAAAAGTTCAGAACAGTGCAAATGCACTGCTCGAACTCGTCGACAGCATCTTAGATTTCTCAAAAGTAGAAGCAAACAAAATCGATATTCTCGATGAACCTTTCACCTTAACAAGGACCATTGAAAAACTGGCGCAAGTATTTCAAGTTAAAGCGCAACAAAAGCAACTTCAGCTTCTTTTCGACATTCGCTGTAGCGCGAGTATTCCCTGCCACGGCGATAGCGAGAAAATTTATCAGGTGCTTCTGAATCTTTTAAGTAATGCCATAAAGTTTACTGATAAAGGAACTGTAACACTTACAGTCGAACAGAAAGGTTCTATGCTGGTGTTTTCCGTATCCGATACTGGGATGGGAATAAGCGTTGAAGGACAATCTAAATTATTTAATGCATTTGTTCAGGCTGATGCCTCTATTTCAAGAAAGTTCGGTGGCACAGGATTGGGCTTGGCCATATGCAAACGGCTAGTTGACTTAATGGGTGGAAACTTAACCTTAGAAAGCAAAGTGGATGAAGGAAGCCACTTTTCATTTTCATTGCCGGTGTGCCACAACAAGAAGTATGAAGCCCAGCCGACATTACCAGCTTCTCTCCCCAAAAACATTGTATGTATTCAAACACATGAAAGCGTAAGGCAAGGCTGTGAGGTGTTTAGCAACACACTAGAGAGGCTCGGTATTAAGTGTCAGGTTGTAGATGACGTCAACAATACGCTTCCAGACAGTGCTGAGCTAAGCATAGCGTTCCTGTCTAATGATGCGGAAAGTTGGAGGGGGCTGTCTAATAACTTGGAAGCTGGAAAATATAGCAACATTAACTTGTGTGCTTTGGTCAGTTTATTCAGCCGCCAAGAGGTTCAGAAAAAGTTGGGGCATTTATTGCCTGGCGACCTTAAAATTGTTGAGCTTCCGTTCATTGATAGCGACATCATTTCTGCCCTTGCACCGCTTAAAGCCTCTAAAAAGAAACAATCGATGGACAGTTTAGAAAATAAGAAGTGGCGAACTGTACGGTTGGCTGAAAAACAGGTTTTAGTGGTGGATGACGACCCGATAAGTGTAGAGATTAGTCAGCAAATACTTGTCGATTTAGGTATGAAAGTAGTAACCGCAACGACAGGAAAACAAACCTTAGCACTTTGTGAAACAAAAAAATTTGACGCACTTTTGCTTGATTGTCATCTGCCTGACATTTCCGGATATGACATAGCCGAAATACTCTCACAACAGCATGGCTGGACAGTACCCATCATTGCACTTAGTGCGGATGAAACGCATGAAGCTTCAGAAAAAGCATTGGCCTCAGGCATGTGTTTTCATTTAGTCAAACCAGCTAAGGCAGATGAGATCATTCACACTATAGATACGAATATACACGCAGGCTACATTGAAGTAACTATTCCCGATGATCCCAGCCCTTTCATTTCTTCGTTGGTAGCTTTCTACAATAAATACAGTCAGCAGAGTGTAATGTCAGATTTACTCAACATTTTCCACTCGCCCTCTGTCGATAATCTACTATTAAAAGAATTGTACGATGATGCTCAGAGCATTGGTGCCACTACCTTAGCACAATGTTTACAAGTACTTATTGAAACAGGTGAAAGACCTGAAGCTATCATTGCAAAAGATGTTGCAACTCTGTCCTTTGAGCTAGATGCAGCACTTCGCCTCATTGCACATACGATAAATAAAGGCACGCGTAAAACCGATATGCACTCGAATGAAAACCTGGATGACGCGGCAATTCTCTCAAGCTTAGACACTATACAGAATGCGTTAGAAGCTTACGATGCAAAAGCCCTTGAGTACATATCCAGTTTTGCTGCACAACATTCAGAATCTCGCTTTGCAATTGAAATTAATCGGCTTAAGCAGCTTGCCTCTATTTATGATTTTGAAGGGGCTTTAGTCCTAATTAAACAGTTAATAGACAATATTAGTAATGAATAACCCGAAACCCAAAAGTAATAAATTTAGCGTACTTGTTGTCGATGATGAACCAGCCAATATTGATATATTGCTTGGAATACTTAGTCCTTATTATGACGTCAAGGTTGCGCCCTCTGGTGCCATAGCACTCAAAATAGTGCAGCAGTTCACCCCAGACCTTATATTGCTCGATATTATGATGCCGGGAATGGATGGATTTGAGGTGTGCAAACAATTAAAAACTGACAGATTACTAAGCCAAATTCCGGTCATTTTTGTCACAGCGTTGACACAAGGCGAAAGCGAAGAAAAGGGCTTTAAACTGGGTGGTGTCGATTACATAACCAAGCCAGTATCGCCTAGCATTACATTAGCGCGCGTGAAAACACATATTAGTCTTGCCCATCAAATGCGTATGACAGAAAACCTAGTGGCCGAACGCACTGAAGAACTCAGCAAAAGCCAACAAAGCGCCATTACTATGTTGGCAGCTGCTGGTCACTACAATGATACCGATACAGGGCATCATATATGGCGAATGGCAGCTTACAGCAAATGTTTAGCTATTGCCTGTGGTTGGTCGTTTGACGACGCTTGCTTGTTGGCGCAAGCTGCGCCTATGCACGACACTGGGAAAATCGGTATTCCCGACGCTATTTTGAAAGCACCTCGTAGGCTAATAAACAGCGAAATGGAGGTGATGCGCACTCATGCACAAATTGGCCATAAAATTCTTTCGCAGTGCGATACGCCTTTGTTTAACCTTGCGGCGGACATTGCGCTATGTCATCACGAAAAATGGAACGGCACAGGCTACCCCAAAGGCTTAGCGGGTGAAGACATCCCTCAGAGCGCGCGCATTGTCGCCATCGCGGATGTATTCGACGCCCTTACGATGAAACGCCCGTACAAAAAAGCATGGTCTGATGAAGAAGCATTTGAACATCTCCAGGAAGGTGCGGGTAAACATTTCGATCCTCATTTAGTGGCGTGTTTTATCTCTATAAAACAGGAAATATTAGACACGAAAGCGTATTGGAATCAGTTAGAGGCCGAAGGACAGATGGCATCAGTAAGCAATTTACTCCCTTAAACTCTAAATTAGCGCAACGCCCCCTTATCTACCATAACGAAAATGGTGAGCGACTATATCAAAGATATGTGTAAATGAATGGCATAAAAAAGGTCGATAATTTATCGACCTTTTCAATGAGTTTGTGTTTTAAATACTGAATTTAACTGGCCCCGAGCTCGGCAGATATAGCATCAGCTTGGCGTTTTTCGCCCTGCACAAACTGCTTCCACTGTTGAGCCATAGCGCGGCTTTTTTGATGCTTTTCCGCCTCGGCTAGCTGGTTGAGCGCAAGTGCATATTGCTTCTTGTTATAAAGCGCCATGCCTTTAATCAGGTAAACCAAACCAGGGTTTCTTAATTCGCCTTTTTCAACCGCACGGTCTGCCGCTGCGATTGCATCGTCGAAACGCTCTTCGTTGAGAAGAATTTGCGCTAACTGTGCATCTAACTCACCGTCTTCCGAAAGCTCTGCTGCCTGCATCATTACCGGAATAGCCTTATCTTGCTCTTTGGCAAGCGACCAGCTTTGGCCTAAGAACTTAAGGTTGCGCAAATTTTTCTCTAGAACGCCGTCGTTCATGGCCTGCTCCATCAACTTAGCACCTTTGTAGGGCACGCGATGATAGTAATAAAGCTGCGCCATATTAAACACATCAGCTGAGGTATTCACGAAGCCGCGCTGATACGCCGTTTCCATGATAGCAAGCTGCTTACGCTCTTCGCCTAGCTCACCGTACATGCCAGCTAGCTGGATCCAATACTTAGGCTCGTCAAATAGCTTCACCATTTTAACCAGAACGTCTTTAACCTTTTGAGGCTGCTTGAGTTCATAGAAAATAGCACGCTGAAGTATTAACCAACCTTCGTCAGGGATCATGCCTTCCGCTTCGTGATCGGCAACGGCTTCAGAAATCCACATTGCAGCTTCGTCGTACTGTTTATTTTGGTAGTACGCCTGGGCCTTGATGACTTTATTTTTAACCGGTACTGGGCCAGCATTAAGACTTTCCCAACGTTCCAAATAAGTGATGGTGTCGTCGTAATTACCCTGCATAAGGTTAAGCTGCGCTAAACTGAAAAGTGTAGTCATTTCGAACTTTTCAGGAATAGGCTGTTGCTCTACCACTTTCGCGAACGATTCCAACGCCTTTGCATAGTCTTCGTTGTTGTAATAAATGAAACCGAAAAAGTTGTACATCATGGCTTTTTCGTAAGCGTTCATAGAGTGAGACTTATCTTCCACTTCTTTCAAAATGGAAATAGCTTCTTCTACATCGCCAGCTTCATCTGCTGCCGTTTGTGCACGGGCTAGTTGCTCGTAGACTTTGCCGCGAAGCGTTGGTACCCGACGGGTTTGCTTATCGCTAGCTTTTATCTCTTGTCCATCTTGCTGCTCAGCCTCTTGCGCTATTGCGTTAGTAGCAATGAACAGAGTAGGTACAGATACCGTGGCCGATGCAAATGCAAACGCCAGTGCACTAAGCAATGTATTCGTCTGTTTTCTCATCATGTTCTGTTACCCGTCAATTTGGAACGTTATACGGTTTTGTACCCCAGACACTTCTGTCGCTTCGCCATTTACCACTCGAGGTTTATATTTGAACTTCATTGCCGCATCAATGGCCGCTTGTTCAAAAATACCTGACGGATTAGCTTCAACAACAATGGGGTCGCGTACTGCGCCTTGCTTAGTTACTGTAAATTCAACAATAACGAAACCTTCTATACCACGTTGAAGTGCACGTCTCGGATAAACCGGTGCAACTTTAACGATAGGCAAATATTCACCATCACCAGATTCAAGGGCCAAGCCGCCTTCTAGCGAGATGTCGTCTCCGACTTCAGCACCAAAGTCCATCGACGTACCTTCTGCATCTGGAGAAGGCGAGTCCATTTGAGGCTGCTCCATTTGCGGTGGCGGCTCTTCAGGCTTAGGTGGCTTCTTCGGCTTACGATCTTTTTTCTCAACCTGTTCATCCTGCTTAACCCTTACGAAGTCAAGCACGCTTCCCTTAGGCGGCTCAGTTAGTGCGCTGCCACCCATCTTGATAAGCGATTGCATCAAGAAGAACAGGCCTAACGTGATCGCAAGGGAAATAACAAATGCGATTAAATATCGTGGCATGATTTATTGCTCTTGGGCTGCAATCGAAACATCGTAAACGCCAGCGGCTCGTGACGCGTCCATAACCTTAATCAGTGTTTCTGTTGTGGCTTTTTTGTCAGCCTGAATTACAACAGAACCCTGTGGGTTTTCTGCGCGAAGACGCTCAATGTTCGCTTGCACTGCGCGAACGTCGATACGGCGCTTGTTAATCCAAATTTCGCCTTTATCTGAAATAGCGATAAGAATATTAGCGCGATCCTTTTTCACAGCAGTTGCTGCTTCTGGACGGTTAACATCGATACCCGCTTCTTTCACAAATGACGCAGTCACAATGAAGAAGATCAACATGATAAATACAACGTCCAGCATGGGCGTCATGTCGATGGCTGCTTCTTCTTCATCGACTAAGTTTTGAAAGTGCTGCTTCATAATAAATACCTTACCTTAACGCTTAGCTAGCATTAACGTTGAATAATCAATGCATCCTCAAGATGCGTGCGTTCTGATTTCACCATACGAGTTAACCAGGTAGCGGCGAATACGCCTGAAAGTGCGCCAACCATGCCCGCCATTGTGGGAATAGTGGCTTTCGATACACCTGATGCCATTGAACGAGCGTTACCTGAGCCCGCAATTGCCATTACATCGAACACTTCAATCATACCGGTAACCGTTCCCATCAAACCTAGCAGCGGACAAAGCGCAACCAGTGACTGAATAATTGGGATGCTGCCGTTTAGGCGCATGGTTAACTGTGAAATTGTTTTCTGACGAACTTGCTCGGCGAACCAAGAAGAGCGATCGGCACGTGCTGTCCACATTGCTATCGCTTCTTTCTTGGCTTGCTTGTGCCAAACCATCAGATACATCGCACGCTCGAGGATCAAAAGCCACATAACGAATATCAGCAGACCGATGACCAGGAGAACCTGGCCACCTGTTTCTGTGAAATCGCGAATTGCTTCTAGAAACTCGATCATGGTTAGCCTCGCTCAGCGCGCTCTGCAATTACGCCAGACGCCTGTTCTTGTAGGATGTACACAATGTTCTTAGAACGTGTGTTAAGCATTGCATAAAGCAGTGTCATTGGAATCGCTACAACTAGACCTAGTACTGTTGTTACAAGTGCTGTTGAAATACCACCTGCCATCAGTTTCGGGTCACCCGTACCAAACAAGGTGATAGCCTGGAAGGTGTTGATCATTCCGGTTACCGTACCTAGTAGACCCATAAGCGGTGCTACAACAGAGATAATCTTAATGATAGTTAGGTTGCGGCCTAACTTAGGCACTTCGCCCAAAATCGCTTCTGTAAGGTGAAGTTCAAGAGCTTCAACGTCGGCGTCTGGGTGCTCGTCACGTACTTTAAGTACACGGCCAAGCGGGTTGTTTGTGTTTACTTCTTTGCTCTTAAGCTGTTTGTTCACTTTCATGCGAATAAGCGTCAGCGTTACAAGACGCTCAAGGGCAAGTAGAAGACCGAATGCACCAACGATAAGAATGATGTAACCTACCACACCGCCCTGCTCTACACGCTCTTGAAGATTAGGCGCTTGAACAAGAAGACCTAGGATTGAACCACCCGTTGGGTCGATACCGAACTGCACTAATTCACCGCTTGATGCTTGTAGTTCAGCAGCAGAATCCATGTAACGGTCAGCAGGCTGACGTACAAGTTCAGATACTGTACCTGTTACACCGTTATACTCTAGGTATTTACCATCAGCAACAAGTGCAAAAGGACCTACGCGAACAACAGACTTATTCACTTTCTCACCGCCCGCTTCAACAACGTCTGTCTTGAACGTAGTCACTTTGCCGGCTTCAGTCATTTCGCGCTGCATTTCAAACCAAACGCGCTCAATTTCTTCAATTGATGCAAGTTTTGAGCTTGAACCCATGTCCTGTGCCATCTTATCAAGGAAGTCAGCACGGCCAGGGATCTGTGCAGAAACCACTGAGTTATAGAATTTGTTTTTGGTGTCGCCAGCGATTTGCTGAAGCACACCGAATAGCTCTTTCAGTGAACCAAGACGTGTGTCTAGTGCACCGTTTAAGTCAGCCAGTTTGAATTCGTTCTCTTCGAACTGAGTTTCAAGCTGCTCTGATTGAGCAAGCATTTGGTCGCGCTTTTCACGAGTTTCGCGAAGAATGCGATCTTGCTCTGCACGTTGCGCTTGGAAATCACGCTCGCGCTGTTTATTTTGCTGAGACTGTGCGAACTGACCTTCTTCTAGTTGCTTAAGAAGTGCGTCTAAGTCCATGGCACGGTCGCTTTGTGCGAAAGCACCAACGCTGATGCTAAGGGCTGCTAGACCAACAGCGATACGTTTTACTGTGTTAAACATTCTCATCAACCTCTTAGTCTGTAATTGCCACTGGCAGCATTAGCAAGTCTGGTGCAAGTTGCTTCTTCGCCATGCGCAGACCTTTTGTAATTTGTGTACGGTAGCTGCTATCAAGCTCTTCCCACTGACGAGTTTGCTTGTTCCAAACACCCTGCATGCTTGCGTCACGTGTTTGATAAATTAGCGCTGTGCGACCAAGGCGTAGGAATTCAACGTCACGCTCTTGACCGTTAATTGAATGAATACCGCTATACGCTTCCATAGTGCGGCCGTAGTCCATCTCTACCTGGTACGCTTCCATTACGCGACGGAATTTTTCAGACGCAGCAACGTCGGCGCGGTCCATCATGGCGCGAAGGTCAGCTACACGATTAGCGCGCTCTTCTGGAAGAAAAGGAACGTCTAGTTCAACGAACTGCTCTAAACCGTCAATCATGCGCATCATTAGCGGCGTGATTTGACGCTCAACAACAGACACTTCATCAATAGCAGCGTTTAAGTCTGCCATTTCTTGTTCTTGGTTATTGATTTGCTTACGAAGCTGAGTGTTATAAACCTCAAGGCCTTCGATTTCTTTCATCAATGTTTTGAACTGTTGAAGTTTGCTGTCAATTTGGTCGGTAATACCGTTTATTTTTTCTTGCGATTTCGCCGCTGACTCATTTATTTTCGCTGCCTCATCGACAACGGGTTTTAAGACTTCATCGTCTTGTGCCAGTACGGGTGTCGCTGCTAGCGCACCTGCTACAAGCAAGGCATTGATAAGCTTCATACATTCAAACCTTTAAAGTTAAAAGAAATCGGTTGTATCCGACTATAAATTTCTGCGCGTAGGATAGGAGTTTTCTGTGACAGTTTTATTACGAAACTGTCATAAATAGACCAAAAGTGTCATCTTCATCGCATAAAAAAGGCCGCTGATTAGCGGCCTTTTAAATAAGTTCAGATTTAGAAGTCGTATTTGAATGACAACCTTATACCTGTACCCCTTGTCTCTGACCTAAGCAGCGTATCGTTAAACTCAATTTCACGATCTTCGCCTAGGATATTCTGAACACGCAATGTGACAGTGCTATTAAAGTCTGGGTAATACTTGTACACCATATCAAGTGAATGGAATGGTTGTTCGAAGTTATCGTCGAAGCCATCAATACCCGCAATCAGGATACGCTCACCGAATACGTTATATACTAATGACGCAGAGTGTTCACCATTATCTGAGTCGTAACCCAACTGCATGTTAAGTACATACTGAGAGTGACCCGTCATACGACGCTCAACGTTAGTAATCGCCGCCGAAACACCGGTTTGCTCTACAATATTCTGACGATCGAGTACGATTTCAGAATCACTAACCGTGATATTACCTGTAGTAAACAAGTTGTCCCAAATACCGTCGCCAATAAAGGCTAAGTCTTGTAGGAATTCAACTTCAACCCCGTACACCTCGCCAGATTCAGCGTTAGCAATACGAATTAGCGGTGGGCCATCCTGAGCCGGAGACTGTACAGATTCAATTGGCGCCTCCATGTCTTTATAGAATAGGCCTACAGAAACGTTGTTACCCGCTTCTCGGTACCATTCCCAACGTAAATCATAGTTAATGATATCTGTTGTGCTTACACCAGGTGTACCCGCAATCGGGAAGTTAGTTAACGGGTCTAGGTAAGTCGCCGAAGAAACCTCACGAAGATCTGGGCGAACTACCGTTTGACCAATACTGGCACGTAGCTGCATATCATCTTCAAGAAAGTAAGTTACAGCTAACGCCGGATAGAAACCGTCTTCTTGGAACGCCAACTGCGAACGATCCGCTTCGTCACTTATATCAAACTGATTAGTACGCGGGTCTAATGGGGCCACTACCTGGCGGAAGTCTTCATAGCGCGCACCGCCCGTGAAACGCCACTTGTTATCGTAGAAGAAATCAGCTTCTAAGTAGTAAGCATCGACTTTTTGACCTGCTACGTAATCATCACCCGCAATGGTTGTATCACGAATAATCGGGCGGCTAGTCAAAGATAAGGTGTCTAAAACACTGTCGCTGAAGATTTCGCTGAAGTCGTTACCGTCTAAAACTGAACGGTCTTCAACACCAAGCGTATTGATGTCGAAACGACGGTTTTCAGCATTACGTGTTTTCGTTACGAAGCTCGCACCCACTTTGTATTCTGTTTCCCACTTACCCATTGTCATTGGGTAAGTCACGTTATAACCAAAGTTCTCCAAGCGGTCGTGAAGGTCTTGAAACGTATATCGAGCCGCAGTCTGTGCATCAGATAAGAAGATTTCGTTTTCACCGTCAAAGATGCCATCTTCATTCACATCTTCCATAACGAAGCGTGCATTGAAGTTACCTGGCGCATGACGTACCGAGCGGCCTAATGAGTAAGTCCAGTCAATACCCATGAAGTTTAGTTCAGGGATTGTATGCTGACCTTTAATCTGGTTGGTATAAAGCGAGCGCTCCTCGTACTGAACATCGATATCGCGAATACGTAGACCTTCAGCTTGGTTCAGGTTTTCAGTGTTACCAAACATTTCGCGAATTTCATCACGGGTATCGTTTAACACGATAAGGCTGTAATCAATACGATGTTGGCGATTATAGTCTACGCCTAGTGTTAATAGTGAAGACCAAGTCACCGTTTGCTCAGTACCCTGAATATCGTCAAAGAAGCGTACATTAATAATGTCATCGCCAACTAAATCAGGGTCTTGCAGCTCGTATTCTTCAGAAGAGCGGGTTTGGGCTGAATAACGTGAAGTAACTAGAAAGCCAAAACGCCAATCATCATCGTAGTCGTAGCTATCACCGTAAGTAACGTTCACACGCATATCAGGGTCAGCCGACGTTCTCTCAAGACCATATTCTCTGTTAACGCCTTTAAATAACGCTAATGCTTCTTCCGGTTCTAGATCATCCAAGAAGTTCTTTGAATCCCAGCGCTCTTGAATAGCAGCAGAGGCTGCGCGGGTTCCATCGTCTTCACCGGTCCAGTCGCGTCCGCCACCAGCATAATCCAATACGTCACCAGAGTTTTCCGTGTCGATACCAACCGCAGCTGATACGTTGAAAACACGCTGTGTAGGTATAGATTTCAATCGGATATTTACGTTACCACCACCGAACGCCGCAGGCATAGACGGTGAATACGACTTCTGGACCGCAAGACTTTCAATGATACTCGACGGAAACAAGTCGAGAGGAATTACGTTACGCGTTGGATCTGGGCTTGGCACGATTGCACCGTTTAATTGCGTTGATGAGTAACGCTCACCAAGACCGCGAACGTAGATGAAACGACCATCTACTAGTGTCAGACCAGTTACACGACGAAGTGCTCCCGCAGCATCACTGTCACCCGTACGAGCTATCTGCTCAGCACCCATGATGTCAGCTACGAAAGCTTGATTTTTACGTTCTTCCATTACTGCCGTTGCCGTGCCCTTTAGGCGCGTACCGGTAGCGACAACTTCCTCAATCACTTCGTCTTCGTTTGATTGAGCGAAAGCCATAGACGTCGGAAGCATAATGCTCGCTGCAACGGCTAGGCTGATGGGTTTTAGAAGAAACCTGTTAGCAGGTCTGTTCATGATGAACCTCTTTATAAAGGAATATATTCACGAAAATAATTCGTGTCTTACAAACTTAAAAGCAAGTGCGCCACTATTGCAACGCACTTGCTTGTTTTTAGCTATGCGAACTGGGTCTTATTCAAGACCAACAGTCCATCCCGCAGTCCAGTCGTTATCAGCGTCTTTAACTGCGCCGATAAAGTCTACTGAAGAGAAGAAGCTGTCTAGCGTCGATACGTCAGTCGCTACTGTTGCGTCCACTGTATAGATACCGTCAAGTACCGTTGCAGTGTTATCTAGTAGGCTGTTACCTGTTTGAGCAGTGAACCACGCTTCTTGGCTGAAGTCGCCAGAATCTTTGATATTTTCTGCACAAGCTAATACAGATGTTTCAAAAGTAAGCTGCGGTGTATTTGTGCCATCCATGTTAGCAAGTAGCGTAGTGTCGCCATCGCTTAGGTCAGCTTCGAAACACTCGCCCATTCCCTCAGGACCGGTTACAACAAAGTTGTATAGCTGTGCGTTAGTTTGGTCGCGAAGTAGAACACCCTCTGAATCAGCGTTAGCGGTATCAAACTCGTTACCAATAATCGTCATGTTAGCAACCATAGGGTTTGAGAACGCTGTACCGTCACCGCCGTCGCCGTCACCTTCAATTGCGCGGTTAGCATCTGAGTTATCGTCTGCCTGCTTAACAAGAACAAACTGTAGCTTACCTATATAACCGTTATCCCAGTCAACAGAGTCATCTTGGATACCCGTTAGCGTTAGGTATTTAACGTTTACTGCACCGCCGAAGAACTCAACACCATCATCCGCATTTTTATGAACTTGTACGTACTCAACTGTAGTACCAGAACCTACGCCACCAAACGTAATACCATTAAGCTCGTTATCTGGTGCGATTTCGAAACCACCGTGCATTACACGTACATAGCGAAGGGTACCAGAGCTATCTGTGTTGTCAGTTCCGCCGAACACTGCACCTTCTTGTGCACCTTCTACTTGAAGTGAACATGACGTGCCATCTTGTGGACATTTAGTCGATTCGCCGTTACCTAGAACGATCATGCCGCCCCATTGACCAGCTTCACCCGCTTCAAGGCCGCCAACAACGTGGTCGCGTGAGGTAAAAGTGATTGGGTTTTCTGCAGTACCGTTTGCGTTAATTTCTGAATCACGGCTAATTACTAGGTAGTCATTACCCGACGCACCGTAAACGGTAACGCCTGGCTCAACAGTAAGGGTTGCGCTGTTTTCTTTGTCGCCACCTACGAATACTGCACCTGAAAGCGCGTAAAAGTTACCTTCTGTAAGCGTTAGGTCAGACGTGATAGTGCCAGACACTTCGCACGTAGTGGTTGAACCGTCTACTGGCGTAATTGACGTTGTACCTGAAGGGCAACCAGAAGCAGATTGTGCTAGTTCGATGTTACCGCCACCAAAACCAAAAGCCCAACCTTGACGCCAGTCATCTTCACCAATCGCACCGATGAATGTGTTCGCTTCAAAGAAAGTATCAAGCAATGTAGACGCGTCGCCACCTGCAGTAAGAAGTTCGCTTTGTGCTGTTAGCGTACCGTCTGGGTTTAGACCAAGGCTTGCACGGTCTTCAAACGCGATTAGTTGGTTACCATCTTGGCCTGTAAACCATGCTTCAAGGTCAACTGCACCTTCTGGCGTATTGAACGGCTCAGAACACGCAATGGCTGAGTAAGTCATGGTTAAGTCACCGTCAGAAAGGTTAGCTTGAACCGTTTCGTCTGTGTCCATTTCTAAACACTCGCCCATTGCTTCTGGACCAGTGATTAGGAAGTTCATCAGGTTTGCGCCAGTTTGGTCGCGAAGTAAAAGACCTTCTGAGTCAGCGTCAGCTGTGTCGAACGTGTTACCGATAACTGTCATGTTAGCGATCATCGGCTTAGAGAATTCTAGACCATCACCACCGTCGCCGTCACCTTCAATACCGCGGTTTGCGTCAGAGTTGTCAGAGGCGTGCTGAACATAAACATACTGAAGCTTACCTTTATAACCGTTGTCCCAGTCTACTGAGTCATCTTGGTTAGCTGTCAAAACTAAGTGTTTCGCGTTTACCGCGCCACCGAAAAACTCTACACCGTCATCTGCGTTGCTGTGAACCTGAACATAGTCGACTTCTGTACCTGAACCAACACCACCGAAAGTGATACCGTTAAGCTCGTTGTCTGGCGCAATTTCGAAGCCAGCGTATTTAACAACAACGTACTTAAGGATACCAGAGCTATCTGTATCGTCTGTACCACCGAATACCGCACCTTCTTCTGCACCTTCAACCTGAAGTGCACAGTCAGAGCCGTCTTGTGGACACTTAGTCGATGTACCGTTACCAAGGATAACCACACCACCCCATTGGCCTGCTCCAACTTCGTCACCTACAACGTCGTTGAAAGATGTCATGATGATTGGAGAAGATGCTGTACCTTCTGCTTCAATTTGAGAGTCACGGCTAACTACAAGGTAATCTGCACCTGTGCGACCAAAGATGATTGTACCTTCTTCGATTGCTAGCGTTACGCTGTCTGCTTTGTCGTTACCAATAAATACTGGACCTTCAAGTGCCCATACTGTGTCATTAGTTAGCGTGATAACGCCTTGATCGTCAGCATCATCAGCTGTTAAACGACCAGAAAGAACGCGTACTTCAACCGACTGGCCGAACGCATCAGAAACTTCACCACTTAGGAAAGAGCTTACTTCACCTGGAGCTGTATCATCTGAACCAGTATCGCCACCAGTACCGCCACCAGTGTTTCCACCGTTATTATTAGTTACGCTGTTATCAATATCACCTTCACTGATATTAATATCGCCGCCACAGCCTGCTAGAACAAGTGCAGTAGCAATAGCTGAAGCCTTGAAAAGTTGCTTAAGTTCCATGTGTTTCTCCAGGTACGGTATAGTTATGGATTTTGAAAACGCGGAAACTTTACCTAAGGTAGATGACACATTTGTTACATTAAGTCGCTGTAACAAAAGTTTCATAGAAAAAGTTCAATTTTGGGCTAAAAAAACGTTTAGAAGACTTACTTTGGCAACTGGGGATTTGTTTTTTGTATATTTTTCCAAAACTTAATTGGTAAAAATCTGAAACCTTTGACCGAACGTAGACTTTATGTATTTTCAACCGTCCCCTTTTTTCAATCGCATTTGCCAGTTTTTCGCCAACATACCCTCTTGATTTGTGACGTAATTATGACATTACAGGTAGGGTGAAGTAGACTTTTAAAGAGGCTTTCACCTAAAAAAATTGTTGATTTGTTTAGCGGTATTAGAGTGGTTAGCGTTGTTCTGAATGGCACTTATTATTCATCAAGCAGTCGACGCTGGCGTACCAGTACGTCTTCACGAATGGGGAAATATCCGTCTCTTAACACCTGCTGCTGCCCTTCCTGTGACAAGATATAGCGCAAAAACTCCCTTTCTAGAGTAGGTAAAGGCTCACCGGGCTTTTTATTTATCACTAAATAAAGAAAACGGGCAAACGGATACGTTTCGTTGCGCACCGTATCAATAGAAAGAGGGATTAAGCTGTCTAGCGACTCACCTAAAGGCAGAGCGCGAACTCCTGCGGTTTTATAGCCGTAAGCGGCATAGCCAATCGCGCCTGTACCGCTGGCCACGGACAATACTACAGATGCAGAGCCAGGTTGTTCATTTACCGTATTCTTAAAGTCACCATCGCACAGCGCCATCACTTTAAACAAGCCGTAAGTACCCGATACTGAATTTCGACCATACAGCCTGATAGGAGAACGATAGCCTACATCGTCAACGCCGAGCTGAGACCAATTGGTAATGGCTGTATTGCTGCCACAAAACTGGGTTTCAGAAAACACCGCGTCAACTTGCTCAAGGGTCATACCCGGCAGAGGATTTCGTCTATCCACAAAAATGGCGATGGCATCCATTGCCACTTTTAATACCGTAGGCGGGTAACCGTGGGTTCGTGTAAAATCTCGTATTTCACTGGGCTTTAATTCTCGGCTCATAGGGCCTATGGTGGCAGTACCTTCAATAAGTGCCGGCGGAGCGGTAGATGAACCTGACGCCTGTATTTGAAAGCCGACCTGAGGATATAGGGTTTTGAATTCCTGTGACCAAAAGGTCATTAAATTTGCCAGCGTGTCTGAGCCAACAGAGGATATTTTTCCTGCCACCCCAGGCTTGCGTTCATAGGCAGGCACTTGATAGCTACCAGAAGCAGATGACGAGCTTTGAATATTTTGAGAATTAGCCAGGGTTCCAAATGGTATCAATAAGCCTATTACTAAAAGTAACGTTGAAAGGCGATAGCGTTGCCCTTTCATCTTGTCATGCTTTTTGCTCACCAACACTTCTCGCCTCTTAGGGTTACAGTTGCTCTGCAATCAACTCGTTATCCAGCACAAACGAGAAATTGCTGCCCTCACCCAATGCACTGGTTATATCTAAACGGGAATTATGATGACTTAGTACATGTTTTACAATGGAAAGACCTAAGCCAGAGCCACCGGTTTTGCGAGAGCGCGCTTTATCCACGCGATAAAAGCGCTCGGTAAGACGGTTTAGATGATTTGGCTCAATACCATCACCGTTATCTACCACAGAAAATTGCGCGCCATTTGGTTTATGTCGCCAGTACACATTAATTTCACCACCTGCTGGGGTGTAGTGCACCGCATTGAACACCAAATTTGAGCAAGCGCTGCGCAGTTCGGTTTCTACACCGAAAACATAGAGTTCTTTGTCGATGTGGAAGTTTATTGTGTGTTTTTTCTCTTTATTCAGCGCCTGCGCTTCTCTTTCCACTTGCGCAAGAACCACAGGAATATTCACAACATTTTCGTAGATGCGCTCCGAGCTTGCTTCAATGCGCGACAACACCAGCAAGTCTTCTATCAAGTTTTGCATACGGTGGGTTTGCGATGTCATTTCTTTCATCGCTTTTTGCATGAATGGATCGGAGTCTTCATCAATAGGAAGAATTTCAAGATATCCGTTAATGACCGTTAGCGGTGTACGCAATTCATGAGACACATTTGCCACAAAGTCCTTACGCATTTCTTCAAGCTGGGACACCCGCGTTATGTCACGGGCAATAAGCAGTAGATGCTCATCGCCATAAGGCATAATCCGGTATTCAAAGGTTTTGTTGGGGTTGGTAGGCGACGGTACTTCGATAGGGTATTTATAGTTGCCCGCATGAAAGTACTGAATGAATTCAGGGTGACGCAACAAATTGTCGACGCGACGTCCAGAGTCTTGCGGCCATTTAAGCCCTAAATCCAAGCGAGCAAGGCGGTTACACCAAATAATGCAGGCCTTAGCATCAACCACTACCGCCGCATCAGGCAAGGCTTCAGAACCCTCTCTAAAGCGCTTTACCAATTCACCAAGCTCTTTACGCTTATTGCGGTTACGACGCTGAAGGTAATAAATCCCTTCATAAATATGTTCCCACACGCCACGCACAGTAGGGGGAGACATTTTACGACTATGCCATAACCAGCGGTTTAACTTATAAAGGTGCCAATAGTTAAATAATAAAAGTAGCGTTGCACCAATAGCAACGGCAAACAGCATATCATCCAAATACCACCCTACAAGCGCAAAAACCACAAGGAATAGCACTAAGCGCAATGTACTTCTCAACCAAGAGAACGGGTAATACATGAAATAGCTCGCGTTGTTAAAGGTGGAATTGGGGGCATGCCCAGATAGCGCAGCGACATCAAGGGAATAACACCATTTTATTCCCTAAACACTACATTTATTACAGCTTAGTAGAAAAACGGTAACCCGCGCCGCGTACTGTTTGGATCATAGCATCATGTCCGTGGCGAGAGATAGCTTTGCGTAGACGTCGAATATGTACATCTACCGTTCTGTCTTCTACATAAACATTGGTTCCCCAAACATTATCTAGCAGTAACTCTCGACTATAGACACGTTCTGGGTGCGTCATAAAGAAGTGCAACAACTTAAATTCAGTCGGCCCCATATCTAAAGGTTCTTCATTCGCCATTACGCGATGTGATACCGGCTCAAGTTTTAGGCCATTGAATTCAATAGGCTCCTCGCTTGATGTAGGCGTTACTCTTCGCATCACTGCTTTTATTCTTGCCACAAGCTCTTTCGGCGAGAATGGTTTAGTAACGTAGTCATCAGCTCCTGCGTCCAGACCGCGAATTTTGTCTTCTTCCTCGCCACGGGCTGTAAGCATAATGACGGGAATGTCACGAGTAAACTCGTGTTGCTTTAAACTTTTAGCTAGCTGTACACCGCTTCCTCCCGGCAACATCCAATCTAATAAGATTAAATCTGGGTAAGGTTCGCAAATTTTTTCTTGCGCGATGTCGAAATCTTCGGCTTCTATAATGTTAAAACCAGATTGCTCAAGCACAAACTTAAGCATTTCACGGATAGGCGCTTCGTCCTCAACCACCAACACTGTACGAGACATCGTAATATTCCTGCTCATTTCTAAACGCCGTTATTATTAATGTGGTCTGTGACAGTTTTATTAAAACGATTACATTAATGTGTCAAGTTTAATACGTTTATAAAACACGCGACGCACAAAGTTTAAGCATAGAATCTTGTTTATTCATACGATTGCGCATATTCTTGGTTTGTCTTAATTTTCAACGCGTATGTAATTTATAACGACTATCTCGCCATGGTGTGGGTATCATCAAAAGTCTGAAGTAACAGGGGTGCGTTTTTCTATGGCTGCGGTCAAGACGGGGTTATCAAGGAAGCTTTTAGCTAGGGTACTGTCTGTATACTTTGCCCTCACACTGCTTGTGACAGTAGGACAGATTTTTACTGAATATCTCAGCACAAAAAATCACGTTGAAGGTGAACTGCAAACCCTGAAAAACACCTTTTCTTCAAGCCTGACTCGCGCCTTGTGGGAGTTAAATAATGATCAGGTTCGCGCTATTGCTGAAGGATTAATGTCACTGCCTATCGTTGAAGGACTTCAAGTACGCGGTGAGAATGGCAACTACATTGCAGAGTATGGCATTCGTGCGCAACGCTCACCCGCGCCTATTGATCAAGAACTCATAGAAGATCACGCCGGCGGCGTTTTTAGCTACAGCTTTCCATTGGTGTTTAAATTCTCTGGGCGTGAATCTACCGTTGGCGATGTCACCTTGTATTCGAGCTTCGACACTATTTTTAGTCGTATTGAAGTGGGCGTGTTTTTTCTCATCGGTAACGCATTAGTAAAAACCACTTTTCTTGTCTTCTTATTCATGACCGCATTTCGCACCATGCTTTCTGAACCGCTGCAAACCATGACTGAGCAAATGGGTAACTTTGACCCGCAACATCCAGAGGAGAGTAAACTCAGCATAAAACTCGATGACGACAACGAGCTATTACAGCTTAAGGAATCTTACAACCACGTTATTGATGACCTTATTATTTCAAACAATAAGCTTAAAGATGCGCAGAGTGAACTTACCCTAGCCAACAAGAAGCTAGACGACCAAAACCTAATACTAGAACAAGAAGTGGCAAAGAAGACCGCATCTTTGTCTCAAATCATGCTCGACTTAGAGCAGCAAAAAGATGAACTTATTGCCCATCAACGAGAGCTTCGCCAGGAAAACGAAAACCGCCAGTACATAGAAGCTGAACTTCGTAAACGCAATCAAGAACTCGCCAGTTCAATGGATACGCTTCATCAAGCACAAGAACAATTGGTTGAATCAGAGCGCATGGCCTCACTAGGCGGTCTTGTTGCGGGTATAGCGCATGACGTGAACACGCCCCTAGGGGTGAGCGTTACCGCAGCCAGTTTTCTTCAAGAGCGACTGAACAACTTAAAGACCGACTTTCAAGATAAAAGCCTGACCAGTAAGAATATGGCAAGCTTTATTGACGAGGCTGAGCAAACTGCACTCTTACTTTTGAGTAATTTAGAGCGGGCATCTGATCTTATTGCTAGCTTTAAACAAGTGGCCGTCGACCAAACTAGCGAAACTGAACGCGAGTTTGTTTTAGGTGATTACATTAACGAAATCATTCAGTCGCTTAAGCCAAGTTTTAAGCATACTGAACATCAAATTAACGTATCCTGCCCCGACAATTTAGTTGTGACCTGTGCACCCGGCGCCATCGCTCAAATCGTTACCAATATGGTGGTTAACTCAATCACACATGGATTTGAAAATAAGGCAGCCGGCTCTGTAACACTAGATGTAAAAGAAGATGGTAATAATGTTGTGATCCACTACCAAGATGACGGAAAAGGTTTAAGCGAAGAAGAGCTCAGTAAGTTGTTTGATGCCTTCTTTACTACCAAACGCGGAGAAGGTGGTAGCGGTCTAGGCACACATATTATGTACAACCTGGTTACACAGTCGCTGCATGGACATATAGAGGCCGACAGTACGCTTGGCAACGGCTTACAGTACACCATTCGTTTTCCGAAAAAGAGTGCTTAGCCTTTCTTGCCACTATCAATCTAAGGTGCCCGCTTTCTAGGGCCTTTTATTCAATTGCACCGCGAGTCTTACGTTGGTAGGCTTGCGCCCTATTTTTATCAAGAGAATGCTTACACTATGTGGTTTAAAAATGTAAAAGCCTATCAAATTACTCAGCCGTTATCGCTAGACGAGGGCGATTTAGAACGTGCCCTTAACGAACACGCTTTTCGCCCATGCGGCAGCCAGGATTTAGCAACCATGGGGTTCGCCTCTCCGTTTTCTCAGGCGGGTAAGCAAGGCACCATGTTCCATGTTGTTCAACAGCGTTTTTGGATAACCCTAAAGAAACAAGAAAAGATCTTGCCCGGCGCAGTGGTAAATGCCGAGCTTGACGAAATGGTGGCCAAAATTGAAATGGAAACCGGTTCGCCAGTTGGTAAAAAAGCCAAGGCAGATCTTAAACAAGAAATTCAAACCCGCTTGCTGCCCCAGGCCTTTACGAAAAACACCTACACTCACGGCTTTATTTCGCTTGCTGACAACTTAGTCGTAGTGGACGCATCATCTGATGGCAAAGCCGAAGCCTTTTTGGCCATGGTCAGAAAAGCCATAGGCTCACTGCCGGTTGTTCCGTTTACGCGCAGAAGCCTTCAAAGCGAGCTTACGCACTGGGTTACTGAGTCAACACCAGAAGGTGTAGGTCTACTTGAAGAAGCTGAGCTTAAATCTACCGATGACACTGGCAGCGTTATTCGTTGTAAAAACCAGCCGCTAGATAGCGAAGAAATCAGTATTCATTTGGATGCCGGTAAGTTGGTTCAAAAAGTTGCATTCGAATATGCAGAGACGTTAACGGCTATTATGTGTGAGGATGGCGCCATTAAACGTGTTAAGTTCACCGATCGCATTAAAGAAGAAACTGACGATGTGCCAAAAGATCAGGTTGAAGCGCGCCTTGATGCAGAGTTCGCGCTTATGTCAGCCGAAATTTGTACACTGCTTAACTTCCTTCGTGGTGCGCTTAATCTTAACGACGATAGTTTATAAACGAACGGCAAATAAATATTAAGCCGATGAGAAAGATAGCCTAGCGCTATCGAAAAGCCTAATTACCTTGGAGTAGTTAGGCTTTTTATTAGGCCCTGTTAATTAACTTGCTTGTTTGAACTGGCAACTGTCATGTAGTGCAAATACTTTCTAGCCTTTTCCCTAGTGTTTGCGAGAAAGTTGCCCAACCGCTTTAAGTGGGATAGTGAATAACCACAATAAAGCGCGTTTCTCCTACTTCATCTCGATAACCGTGGGGCTGGTCTGCGCGTAATATACACTGCTCTTGCGCTTGATAGATTTGCCATTGACCATCTTGCAAAACCCCTAACTTTCCTTGTAGTACGTGAATATGTTCGGTGACCCCTATTTGATGCGCCGAAGAGTGCTGCTCATGAAAGTCCGTTAAGCATAGTTCAAACATTTCAAACTGGGTGGCTGAGTTAAACGGAAATAGCGTTTTTATGGTTACGTTTGGGTCGTTAGCGAACTTGTTGTCGGCATGTTGGGACGTAGGTGCGGTTTCATCACCTGACAAGAAAGAAGAAAAAGAACACGCAAGACCTGTGGCTATCTTCCACAAGGTAGCGATTGTAGGGCTAGACTCACCTCGTTCTATTTGCCCCAACATGGCCTTAGACACGCCCGTCAATTGGGCGGTTTTATCAAGGGAAAGCCCCCTAGCTTTACGAACAGACTGCAGGTGCTGTGCAATACTTCTTGAAATAGCAGAAGGCTGCGCATTTGCTTTTGCCATGTAATCAAGGCCTTTTATTTAGTCGCTGATATTAAAAAAGCAGTTGTGCGCTATAACGCACAAATGATAAGTTGCCCATTGTACGTTATAGCGCACAGAAAGGTAGAGTAGCACATTCGATAAACACTGAAAGCGTGTTTTTATCGCTCAGTCGTTTCCAATTCGAAATGCCATCACGAGGGTTTTCATGAGCAAATGGAAGTTAAGTCATATCAGCGCGGGGCTTACCGCCGTTACGGTAGGTTACAGTAGTTCTGTTGTCATTATCATTGATGTAGCGCGTAAAGCCGGCGCCAGCGACGACATGGTAGTGAGTTGGTTATTGGCGCTTGGGTTCGGTATGGGTATTACCTGTATTCTGTTTTCGTGGCTCTCCAAGCTGCCCGTTGTTACCGCTTGGTCGACGCCTGGTGCGGCTTTTTTGTTAACCAGTATCGGCGACTATAGTTTAAGTGAAGCCATTGGTGCATTTGTAATATGCGCAGCGCTTTCACTTATAACAGCGCAAAGTCGGACTTTACTCAAACAAATTAGTCGCATTCCTCCGGCCATTTCATCTGCACTTTTAGCTGGTATTCTCCTGCCTATATGCCTTGCGATATTCAGTGATGTTAATGAAGCACCCCACTTAGTTGCGTTATTTATCACGGCATATCTAATAGGAAGCCGACTATTTCCCCGCTATTTGATGCTGTTACTACTAGTTATGTCGATAGGCATTAGTTTGTTTATGACCAGTGCCAGCGGTACTTTTGCTTTACCAAGCGGCTCATCAGGGCTGGCGTCAATGTTCACGTTGCCTGAGCCTATCTGGGTTACTCCCAGTTTCTCGCTTAGTGCCGCCATTGGATTAGCCTTTCCTCTTTTTCTTATTACCACGCTTTCCCAAAACTTGCCCGGCATAGCAATTCATCATGCCCACGGCTATACGCCCGACCACAAACCCATTTTGTCAGGCATTGCCATTGTTCAAGCTTTATTAGCACCTTTCGGTGGTTTTACCTTTAACTTAGCAGCGATAACGGCGGCGTTATGCATGGGTGAGCAGGCAGATAATGAAAAGTCACAACGCTATAAAGCGGCTATTGCAGCCGGCGTGGCGTATTTATTTATGGGGCTGTTAGCGTCTGTGGTCGTTGCGCTATTTGTGAGTATGCCCAGTATCATTATTCATCTGCTTGCTGGACTAGCCCTATTGGCTACGCTGCAAGGAGCGGTGGTTCGCGCTATGGAAGTAGAGCATCACAGGGCTCCTGCTTTGCTTACTATGCTGTGTACGGCGTCTGGATTTAGTTTATATGCCATGACATCAGCAGTGTGGGGGTTGGGATTAGGTTTATTGTTGCTGTATGTTCAAAAGAAACCTGATAACGCCTAGTGGAGCTTGTTTAGCGCTGTTAACCATAGCAAAATTTACCTAACAAAAAGCCGATACTTTTGAAAATCTTCTTCCGTATCGGCCTAATAGTAGTATCAAGCTTCTTATAACTTTTAAGCTTATAAGAATATTTGTTTCGCGGCGCTTGCTAGTTCTTCAAACTCATCAGAGTGAAGCTCGCCCATATCTTCAACTACACCGCGCTGCATCGCTAAGTTTAACATAGCGTCTTTTTGACTGCCTGCAGCACCTGAGACTGCCGCGCCCACACGTACAAAATCAATATAACCTAGTTCATCTGGCAAGTAGCTTAAATCTTTCCAGTTTTTAGCCACATTGACGAAGCTATCGCCGAAGCCCCATTCACGCATTATACTTGCGCCAATGCGGCCAGCTAATTTATCTATAGCCACTTCAAGAAATGAAGGGTTAGCAAAGACTTCAGGGTGACGTTCAGCTTCAGTTAAAATAGGTAAAACGCCGATGTTGTGAACCAGTGCCGCTAGCGTCATGGTATCCATGCTCATTTCACGCTTTTTCGTACGCGCGATATACAACTGTAGTACTGCCATAGAATTAGCAACAATATTTACAGTGTTTGCCCACTCTTGCTGCAAGTAGCGTGCAACTACATCATTTTTAGAAACGAACAACTGCTCCATGGCCAATGCTGTTGAAATATTCTTGATTTGGCGCAGACCAATTCGTGTCACCGCTTGGCTGATAGACGTCACTTTTACACTGCGGCCCATGTAAGCGCTATTAGCGATTTTGATCATTCTCGCGCTTAGTGAGGGATCTTGACCAATCACGTCTCCCATTGCATTTAAGTTAATGTCGGGATCGTCTGCTGCTTTACGGACTTTCAATGCAATAGCCGGAAGTGTAGGAAGGACCAGTGTGTCATTATTTATTTTTTCAACCAAGATGGTTGAAAGCGCGTTCTGTGTAGACATATTTCTACCCTTAGAAAGTTCCAAATAGCCTTGATAAGGCGATAGGTTGCGTTATCCGTTATTCATCTAGTCATCAGAAATTCCAATGCACTAAATTAACTAAATGTTTATGCGTTGCATTCCCTGCGTTTACTCACATAGCCTTTATGTTTCACGCTAAAATACAAACCGTTTATTGTTTTATTATGGTATTTCTATCACCATACTATAGTAGCTCTTTGGTTTCGACCAACTAAAAAAGGCTGCTTCAATACGAATAATTAATAACCGCAGAAGCACCGGAGCTCAATTAAAGTATAGACAACTAGTAGCAAACCACTATTGATATTGAGCAAATAATTTTCATACTTTTGTATAAAATCAAAAGCATAGCTATAGTGAACTACTTTATCACCGCACCAACTACTGTTTAATGACAGTGTAACGACACGGTAAACTTCATTATGAGAAAAACGATTTCAACATACTCTCCTATCGCTGCGGCTGTAGCAGGGTTATTCATGCTGACAGCGTGCAGCAAAAGCGCTGACACAACACAAACTCAAACGGTAAAGCCTGACACCACTACAGAGCAAACCTTACTTGTTGATGAGTCTCGCTTGTCTATTTATCACGGCGTAGATCTTACCAGCGATTTGTCACACCTTAGTGACAATCAACACAAAATGCTTTCACTGTTAATTGATGCATCGAAAATCATGGACGACTTGTTCTGGAAACAAGCGTTCTTTGAAGATAAAGATGCATTTCTTTCATCAATTAGCGACGAAAAGGTCCGTCACTTTGCAGCGATAAACTATGGACCTTGGGATCGCTTAAATGGCGATACACCTTTTTTAAGTGGCTATGAAGACAAAGCGCTGGGCGCTGAGTTCTACCCCCATGATATTGAAAAAGAGGAATTTGCCACGGCAGATTTTGACGACAAGCAAGGCCTTTATTCCATAGTGAAGCGCGATGAAGCAGGTAAGCTGTATTCTGTGCCTTATTCTGAGGCCTTCAAGAGTGAGTTAATGAAGGCGTCTGACCTGCTTAAAAAAGCGTCAGAGCTAGTTGAAGACGAAAGCTTCAAGCAATATTTGCAACTGCGTTCTGAAGCTTTATTGTCAGACGATTACCTTGCTTCTGACATGGCGTGGATGGATATGAAGACCAATCCTGTTGAGCTGGTTATTGGTCCTATTGAAAGCTACGAAGATCAACTCTTTGGCTATCGCACAGCGTTTGAAGCCTATGTACTCATTAAAGATTTAGCATGGAGTGAAAAGCTTGCTAAGTACGCTGCATTTTTGCCTGAATTACAGCAAGGTCTTCCGGTTGCTGAGGCATATAAAGCGGAAATGCCAGGTTCTGATGCAGACCTTAACGCTTATGATGTTATTTATTATGCCGGTCACTCTAATGCAGGCAGTAAGACCATTGCGATTAACTTGCCCAATGATGAGCGAGTACAGCTAGAAAAAGGAACCCGTCGTCTGCAGCTTAAAAACGCAATGCGTGCAAAGTTCGATACTATTTTGGTGCCTATTGCGGATACGTTAATTGTACCAGAGCAACGTGAGCACATTACGTTTGACGCCTTTTTCGCGAACACCATGTTTCATGAAGTGGCACACGGTTTAGGGATTAAGAACACTCTAGATGGTTCGGGGACTGTGCGCGGGGCACTTAAAGAGCATGCGTCAGCTCTTGAAGAAGGCAAAGCGGATATTCTAGGTTTGTATATGGTACAAAGTCTTCTTGAAAAAGGTGAAATCACTGAAGGTACACTAGAAGATTATTACGTTACCTTCATGGCTGGCATTTTCCGTTCTGTGCGTTTCGGCGCAAGCTCTGCACACGGAAAAGCGAACATGATCCGCTTTAACTTCTTTGCCCAGCAGGGCGCCTTCGAGAAAACAGAAGACGGCATGTATCGCGTAAATATGCAGAAGATGGGCGCAGCAGTAGAAGCGCTATCTGAATTAATCCTTACACTACAAGGCGACGGTGATTACGACGGCGTGGCAAAGCTAGTAGAAACTATGGGTGTCATTAAACCCGATCTTGCTTCGGATTTAGCACGCTTAGAAGCAGCGAGTATTCCAGTTGATATTCACTTTAACCAAGGTAAAGAAGTGCTGGGACTTGCCAAGTAGTAACACGCTTAATTACCGCACTCGTTAAATAAAAATGCCGCCCTCGATAGTTATCTCAGGGCGGCATTTTTGTATTCTTATCTTTCCACGCTACTCTACGTGTTGTTTCATGTTTTCAGTATATGGAGGCCAGCCTAGCGGTTTGCCCGCCAATACGTGAAGGTGAATGTGATATACCGTTTGACCACCGTATTCATTACAATTCATAACCGTACGAAAGCCCTGGTCGGCAAATCCTTGCTCCTTGGCTATTTTTGCCGCAACAAATGACAAGTGCCCCACTACTTCGCGGTCTTCTTCGGTAATATCATTTACCGTTGCAATTTGCTTTTTCGGAATAACCAGAAAGTGAATAGGTGCTTGAGGATTAATATCTTTAAACGCCAGCGCCAATTCATCTTCGTACAATATGTCTGCTGGAATTTCTTTGCTGATAATTTTATCAAATATTGTTTCTGCCATGTCTCATGTCCCTTCCAATGAGGTCTTTGCCAAATGCACTAATGATGTTAAAAATTCACCCGCTAACTTAGAGGCTGTTGACCTTACTGTACATCAAGGTCAACAGGCACTAATAAATTCTAAGCGCTTTAGTTCAGCGCTAGGGCGCGATATTGAACGAAGATTAACACCCTTGTTTTTTACTTAAGCGAAAACAAACCATAGTAGTAATACGCCTAACGCTAAACGATAGATAACGAAAGGCAGCATGCCTATGCGCGATATCCAGCTTAGGAATAAATAAATACAAAGGTAGGCACTTACGAATGAAAACGCCGCGCCATAAAGCAGCGCATACCAGTCTACCGCTTCATTGGCTTTGAGTAGGTCAAGAGTAGCTAACAAACCCGCGCCCAAGATAACAGGTATAGACAATAAGAAGGAAAAGCGCGCACAGGCTTCGCGCTTGAGGCCTAACATCAAACCTGCGGTCATTGTAATACCTGAACGAGAAG
Source organism: Alteromonas sp. 5NW40-0090 (assembly GCF_057552975.1). Taxonomy (NCBI): domain Bacteria; kingdom Pseudomonadati; phylum Pseudomonadota; class Gammaproteobacteria; order Alteromonadales; family Alteromonadaceae; genus Alteromonas; species Alteromonas sp. 5NW40-0090. Next base: position 144,594 of record NZ_BAAJLT010000008.1, on the reverse strand, counting down.
TGCCTGGAATAAGCGCCAGCACTTGAGCCAACCCGATGTAAATGGCTTGCTTTAGCGTTAGCCCTTCTAGCTCTTGCTCACGTTTTGCAGTGGCATCGGCATACCATAGCAGCAGACCAAAAATGATGGTGGTGCCTGCTATTACCAGCGCCGTACGAGCATTTTCCTCTATCCAGCCTTTCATTAAAAAGCCAATAATAACCGCTGGAATAGTCGCCACAATTACGTACCAAGCAAGTTTGCTGTCGGTAGATTGTTGCTTGCTAAATCCTTGTGTTACCCATGCCACGGTCATCTGCCCTATTTCTTGGCGAAAATAAATCATTACCGCTAGAAGGCTTCCCACATGTACAGCAACGTCAAACGCCAATCCCTGACTTACCCACCCAAAAAGTTCAGCGGGCAACAATAAATGCCCAGAGCTACTAATGGGAAGAAACTCAGTAACGCCCTGAATAATTGCTAGAATAATAATTTCAAAAAGTGTCATTCCTTTGGTTAACTCCAAGTAAAGTCAATCGGCCATAATTGCTGTTTCTGTTTATCAAAGTTTTGCCACATTTGGGCATAGGTTTCTTGCGTTTCAGGGTGAATGTCGTTGGGAACAAGTTCAGCTAACGGCCAAAGCACAAACGCGTTGTAGCAAATCTCTTCGCGAGGTAAAACCACAGGGGTTGTGGTCACCTTACTATCATAGGTAAGCAAGTCGAGATCAAGGGTTCTGGCACAGAATTTTTTGTCTGTATGCACCCTGCCATTGTCTTTTTCAATGGCTTTAAGAATGGCGCACACCTCTTCTATACTTTTTGATGTCGTCGCCCGAGCAGCCGCGTTATAAAAAGGGCTTCCATTGAAGCCCACCGCTTCGCTCTCGTAGACCGAAGACACTGAAACATCTGAGAAGTGCTGCTTCAGGGCAACTAAAGATTGCTTGGTGTAATGCTCACGTTCAATATTAGAGCCAATGCTGATTAAGATGGTATGTTGTGACATCAATTGCGCTCTTTACGCATTTCGACAGCAACCGTTTGCGCATTGGGAAGGATATTAGGCTTAACAATTTTAAGCGTTATTGACGCAACGGTGAAATTATCAAGAACGGCGTCCATCACTTTACTTCCGAAAGCCTCGAGTAGTTCAAACGTACTTTCTTTACCTACTTCCACGATGCACTCGGCTACTTTGGCATAATCTACTGTATCTGCAACATCATCGCTTTGCATCGCCGCGCTTAAGTCAACATCAAGTGTTACATCAAGAAGTAGCTGGGTGGTTCTTACTCGCTCCCAATCATAAACACCAATCAGGGTGTCTACTTCAAGCCCTGTTATATAAATTTTTCCCATGGAATTTTTTCATCTTGTCTGTTATCAAACCAGTTTATTGCCCTACTTTCCGGTTCCAATACTGGTCTTACTACTGCGCTTTCAACCACATATTGCTGGTAAACGGTGGTATATCGCGTTTGGATGGAGTAGCTTTACGCATGTGTGGCACAACTATACCGCTGTATGACAACTGGGGGCAACCAAGGTTTGTAATTTAATAGAGCACAAGCCTTTAACCTCCTACAAAAGAAGTGAAACCTGAAAGGTCGTGCTTCTAAAACGCTTTTGATAATTAGAATGAAAAAATGATTTCGCTAACGCTTTTAATGGCTGCTGTTGCCTACCTCTTCGGTTCACTATCAAGTGCAGTGGTTATAAGCCAATTATTTGGTTTACCGGATCCGAGAACCGCCGGCTCTAAAAACCCTGGAGCAACTAACGTATATCGCTTGGGTGGTCGTATTCCTGCGCTACTGGTGCTTGTTATGGATATTTTGAAAGGCACCATTCCCGTTTACGGAAGCTACTTTTTGGGCATAGAACCAATTATGCTTGGCATAATTGCTATTTTTGCGTGTTTAGGCCATATCTTTCCGCTTTATTTTGGTTTCAAAGGCGGTAAAGCCGTCGCTACCGCCTTTGGTGCCATGCTGCCTATTGGGCTGGATTTAGCAGGTTTGCTTATTCTAAGCTGGGTAGTGGTGGTTTTTCTAACCGGCTATTCTTCCCTCGGTGCGCTCATTGCGGTGTCGCTTGCGCCGCTTTTCACATTTTTAATTAAGCCTTTGTACACTGTGCCCGTGGCAATGCTTTCGCTGCTTATCATTCTACGCCACAAAGACAACATTGGCCGTCTTTTAGCAGGCAATGAAAGTAAAGTATGGGATAAGGGAAAAGTTAAAGAGTAAGCGCCTTTTCCAGCACATCTAACTTACCATCTATCGGCGTAACCGGAGTAACCCCCAATATTTTAGCCAACGCAGGGTAAACCTCCAGGTTGCTAAACACAGGTAGGGTGGTATTCGTTTTAAACGCAGGTCCCACTGCAACAAACGTCGCCCCCATATCAGGCAGCGTGTTCATGTAGCCATGCCCACCTTTGCTAATATGCATGCTGTTGGCGTTTTTAAAGCGTGCTGGTGGGGCTATCTCAATAATGATATCGCCGGTTCTATTTCCCACTTCCATATGTCGCTCAGCGCGCTGGGTATCGTTAAGCACAATGTAACGGTTTTCGGCTATATGGGTGAGACGTTCTATTTCTTCAGTGATTTGTTTATCGTGCACGCCGTCTTTGGCGTAAAGATGAACTTGCGCTCCTTCATTTTCAATAATGAAGCTATCAGGTATAGATAAAGACTCAACTTCTACAAGCAGATTTTCATCAATGGGTGTCATGCCGTGGTCCGACACCACCACCAAGTTTACCGGTAAATCCAATGCGTTAATGCGTTCATAAAGTTGACCAATAAGCGCATCCACTTCCTGCACCGCATCATTGGTTTTGTCGGCAAAAGGTCCTTCATCATGTCCAACCGAATCGGTAAGCGAGAAATAACCCGCAATAAAGCGAGGGCGCGACACCTCAGGTAATTTCAACCAAGTTATAATTTGATCTACCCGCTGCTGGTAATCGGCGTATTTAGAGTAGTGATAGAAGTAGCTAGGCAAGGTACCTGATATGCGTGAATCAGACTCTGGCCAGAAAAAGGTAGCAGCCTTCATCCCGTGGTATTCCACTAAATTCCATAGCGGTGTTGCTGTAATCCACGTGCTGTCCATTCCGCCATAACCTAGTTGATATTTTGCATAACCCTCTTTTGTAGGGCGGGATTTATCATAAAAACGGTTATTCACGATACCGTGATGTTTAGGAAGCAGCCCAGTGATCAAAGAAATATGGTTGGGAAAGGTATTCGACGGATAAACAGGGGTCATAGACGAGGCTCTTACCCCCTGCTTTGCAATGGCGCCAAGATGCTCCGCATTGTGTAACTCTATATAGTCGTGGCGAAATCCATCAAGAGAAATGAGCACGACATACTGACCTTGCTGCTCTTGCTTCGGGCCTTTTACAAAGTCATTCAAGGGTGCTTTGCTTGATGCAAATGCATTGGACGCAGTGAGCGCTGCAAAGGTAAGCGAAATAAATAACGACAGTGCTAAATAGGATAGCGGTGCATTTTGTTTTGTTCCGTCTGTTGCTAAGCGCATGGTTTTTAACGTCCTTACTCAATGTTCATTTTAGTAAAACAAAAGGCAATGGAATGCGCTCCCATTGCCTTTTATTTATGCTTTTTTGTTTTACCTGCTTGCTATGCTCAATATTTTCCCAGTGAACTTGGGGAAGACAGAGTAGTGTTTACAACGAGGTGTTGCGCCTAATTGCTGGCTTTTTATGAATACCTAAATCGCCGATAAAGTATCAAGGGGCCAGCGCGGCTTGGCTTGAGAAGACAAGGCCAAGGTTTCCCCAGCTTTCAAACGCTGCATGCCCGCATAGGCAATCATGGCACCATTATCTGTACAATACGCTAAGCTAGGATAAAACACCTCACCTTTTAGCTCTTGCATCAGGGCTTTCATCTCACTGCGCAACATTGTATTTGCACTTACGCCGCCAGCAATAACCAAACGCTTCATGCCAGTCTGCTTTAACGCTCGCTTACATTTTATAATAAGCGTATCAACGACGGCTTCTTGAAACGCGTAGGCAATATTCGCTTTTATTTGCTCAGCATCACCACCGGTTAGGTCAGCATCGCGAATGGTGTTTGCAGCAAAGGTCTTTAAACCACTGAAACTGAAATCTAGTCCTGGTCTGTCGGTCATCGGGCGAGGAAACTTATAGTGTCCCGCTTCTCCCTTTTCAGCCAATTTTGCTAAAAGAGGGCCGCCTGGGTAATCAAGGCCAAGCAACTTGGCGGTTTTATCAAAGGCTTCACCAGCGGCATCATCAATAGACTCGCCAAGTACTTCGTATTGGCCAATGCCTTCAACTTTAACCAACATTGAGTGGCCACCTGACACTAATAGCGCAACGAAGGGAAATTCCGGCGCGTCATCTTCAAGCATGGGCGCTAATAAATGCCCTTCCATATGATGAACGCCCACCGCAGGTACATTCCACGCATAGGCCAATGAACGCCCTACCGACGAACCCACTAATAACGCCCCCACTAAACCAGGACCTTGGGTAAAAGCAACGCCGTCGATCTCTGTTGGCTGGGTGTTAGCGTCTTCCATAGCCTTTTCGATTAAAGGAATGATCTTTCTCACGTGATCCCGTGACGCAAGTTCAGGCACAACACCACCGTAGTCGGCGTGCAGCTTTACTTGGCTATATAGTTCGTGCGACAGCAACCCTTTTTCATCGTCGTAAACGGCGATGCCAGTTTCGTCACAAGATGTTTCTATTCCTAAAATACGCATGGGGAGTAACCCTTTTACTACTAACTTCACTGCTTCGTTTTTGGATTTGCTGTCGTCTTTTTATCACAACACATGTTCATACAATTGTTGAGAGCCATAGTGACAAAGCTAATATCCAAAACTAAGAAAATAATTCTGGCGATCTGATGCGATCATCTTTATGATCCCGCCGCGATCATAACACTACCCTAGTCAGGATCATCCGGTTCAACACTTTTGATCACTCATTTTTCAAAAGGGAATTGAGCAAGAAAACATTCTGAAAAGGGCGCTTATATAAGCCGAGTTAAATAACACGGTGCTTAACGAGCGCAGAGTTTACCTTTAATCCTGCATTCATGGAATGCCAGTGAACTGGTAAATGAACGGTAAATGCACAATATTGGCTATTTTTTGGCAATTCATCCTTTACTTTCTCTGTAGATATGATTAGAATTTCGCACCATTTTTAACCCGGGTGGCCTTTTTAGCGCACAATTTTACCCGGATTTACACAGTAAAAGTTTTGAGGTGAGTGTTTAATGCCTATCGTTAAAGTTAGAGAAAACGAGCCGTTTGATGTGGCGCTGCGTCGTTTTAAGCGTTCTTGTGAAAAAGCAGGTGTTCTTTCTGAAGTTCGTCGTCGTGAATTCTTCGAAAAGCCAACTTGGGAACGCAAGCGCAAGAAAGCTGCCGCTAAGAAGCGTCATCTTAAGAAGCTAGCTCGTGAAAACGCACGTCGCGTAAAACTCTACTAATATAGGGTTAAGTAACGAGTCTGAAAGGTGTTGCAATTGCAGCACCTTTCGCGTTTCTGGGCCTTTATTTTTTTGGCCTTATTCTTAACGACTCCATTTTTTCCTTTTCAAAATGGTTGCATTTGATTTTCAACCTGGGGCTTAATAATAGCAGTCCGCATAGATCATTACCTTCTGAGTGGGCAATGATCTATGCGGGTTGGTACCAGCTCAATCTACTAATAAAAAATCAGGAAACATCATGGCACTAATTGATGATTTAAAAGCAGCGCAAAAAGATGCGATGCGTGCAAAAGAAAAAGTACGTCTTGGTACTATTCGCATGGCAATAGCTGCCATTAAACAAAAAGAAATCGATGAACAAATTACGCTAGACGACAGTGCAATCTTAGCAGTACTGACCAAAATGGTTAAGCAGCGCCAAGACGCGGCTGCGCAATTTGACGCAGCAAACCGCGACGACCTAGCTAGCAAAGAGCGTGAAGAAATCACTTACATTGAAGATTTCTTACCTCAGCCTTTGACTGACGATGAGCTAAATGCACTTATCGACGAAACCATGGCTGCGACCGGAGCATCGGGTATGCAGGATATGGGTAAAGTCATGGGCGCCTTGAAACCTAAGGTTCAAGGCCGCACCGACATGGGTGCTTTGAGTGCGAAAATTAAGGCGCGTTTGAACGCTTAAACTCTGCCCTTTCGTAAAAGTGAAGCGTGTAGAAGGTGTGCATTGTCACACCTTCATTGTTCTCATTTTTACACTTCCCTGTTACAGTAGATTACTGTTTTCATAATGTTGTAGCCTGTCGTTTAAAGCGCAGTTATAACTTGTGCTTTTCTCATTCTTTTTTAACTAACCTTTTTTTAACTAACTTTTGTTGAAAGTACCCTCATGGCTGGAAAGATACCTCGCGATTTTATAGATGACCTGCTGTCACGTACCGATGTGGTAGAAGTGGTAGATAGCCGAGTTAAACTTAAAAAAGCAGGTAAAAACTACCAAGCGTGCTGCCCTTTTCACAACGAAAAGTCGCCATCTTTCACTGTTAGTCAAGACAAACAGTTTTACCACTGTTTCGGCTGTGGCGCTCACGGTAATGCTATCTCGTTTATTATGGAATTCGACCGCTTAGAATTTGTCGAGGCGATTGAAGAGCTAGCCCGTTATCACGGACTTGAAGTTCCCCGCGAAAAAGGCAGTCGCCCTGCCATGAGCGAAGAGAAAAAGCAGCAACAGCAAGACGATTACGCGGTAATGGAGCAAGTTGCACGCTTTTTCCAGCATCAGTTACGTCAAAATGGTAACAGTAAGAAAGCCATCGACTATTTGAAAAACCGAGGGTTAAGCGGCGACATCGTTAAACAATGGGAAATTGGCTACGCGCCAGACAGCTGGGACGCGCTGCTAAATACCTTCGGCAAAGATCCACAGCGCATCAAGCAACTGGTCGATTTAAAGCTGGTCAATAAAAACGACCAAGGACGTACCTACGACTTCTTCCGCGACCGCATTATGTTTCCTATCAGGGACAAACGGGGTCGTGTAGTGGGTTTCGGGGGCCGAGTACTGGATGACGGCGGCCCTAAATATTTAAACTCGCCGGAAACGCGTATCTTCCACAAAGGCAGTGAGCTCTTTGGCTTTTATTCTACCAGACAAAAAAACCGTAGCCTTGATACCGTCGTTATTGTAGAGGGCTATATGGACGTAGTGGCGCTCAGTCAGTTCGATATTAATATTGCTACTGCTGCGCTAGGTACAGCTACCACACCTGAACATATTCAAATGCTGGTTCGCGCTACGTCTCATATTGTGTGCTGTTATGATGGCGACCGCGCAGGCCGTGAAGCGGCTTGGCGCGCCTTAGAAAACGCCTTACCCGCATTAAAAGATGGCGTGCGTATTTCGTTTTTATTCCTACCCGATGGCGAAGACCCCGACACTATGGTGCGTCAGGTGGGCAAAGATGCCTTTATGGACATGCTTAATGACGCTATGCCGTTATCCCGCTTTTTCTTTGAAAACTTATTAAAAACGCACAATGTGGGCACGCCGGAAGGTAAAATTGCCCTTAAAAAAGCGGCAATGCCGCTTATTGAGAGCACATTAGGTGATGATCAAAAGCAAATGTTGCTGGAAGAATTAGCCAAGCACACCGGCGAGTTCGATCGATTTAAACTTCAGCAAGATATCACCAAAGCCAATCAAGGTTCGAAGCAAGCTTATTCACCGAATCGCAATCAGGTAAACAAGCCTAAACTATCACCCCTTCGCATGCTGATACGCTTGCTACTTGATAAACCTGAATTAGCCACGCTATGTGAAGACGTTCAAATTGATATTTTCGCGGGCAGTAACGCAGCTGGCATGGATTTATTACGCGATGTGCATCGCTATTGCGTAAGTCACCCTCAAGCAAAAACCGCGCAGCTTGTTGAAAATTTCCGCGACCATCCCCATTCTTCTACTATCGCGAAATTATTGTTACAAGAACACTTGGTTAAAGACGAGGATGCTGAACGGGTTTATAACGACAGCTTCGCTCGCTTACTGGACGGGCATTTCGATAGCCGCATTGAAACCTTAATTTCACGCTCGCGGGTTCAGCCGCTAACACAGGCGGAAAAACAGGAACTGAACCTACTTATGAGGGAAAGACAGAAGAGTTAACCTTGGGCAAACTGACCTAGAGGTTAGCCTGTTTTTCTGTAGGCTTTTACATAAGGCGATTTTAAACGCTTATGTTAATGAGTTTGTATTAAGGAATTTATTTAAGCAAGAATACGCGCTGTGATTATGCGCAGTTTTGTAGCTCAAAAACACTGGCTAAAAAATCGGCCATCAATCTGGTAAAACCACCGCTTATTCTGCTATACTGGCTAATTCGCTGTGGGCACAGATAAACGTGTCTCGTTCACGATAAAGTGAACAAAAATGCAGCAGCACGAGTAGCAAAGATATAGCCGAACATAACGGGCAGATCCGAACCCGAGCAGATGTGCATCGCAACATAATGGTATAGACCAGCGTGGCATCGAGCATTAACGGCCTTGATACAAAAGCAGTACTACAGCAGAACGGGGAACATACCTTTGTGTATGTTGTCTTTTCTATTGCTAACTAATTGAATGTGAGAAGTGTAGGTTATATGGCGCAAAGCAAGCAGTCTCAGATTAAACTCCTGATTGCAAAAGGTAAAGAGCAAGGTTACTTAACCTTTGCAGAAGTAAACGACCACCTGCCGCAAGATATTGTCGATTCTGATCAAATCGAAGACATAATCCGCATGATTAACGACATGGGAATTCAAGTTTCTGAATCAGCTCCTGATGCAGACGAACTTCTCATGCAAGAAGCGAATGCTGATGAGGATGCTGCAGAAGCGGCAGCTCAGGCGCTCGCTACTGTAGAAAGTGAAATTGGCCGTACGACTGACCCAGTTCGCATGTACATGCGTGAAATGGGTACGGTTGAACTTCTTACTCGTGAAGGCGAAATTGAAATCGCTAAGCGAATTGAAGATGGTATCAATCAGGTACAATGTTCAGTTGCTGAATACCCAGAAGCCATCACTTATCTATTAGACCAGTGGGATCTATACGAAGCAGAAGAGATTCGCTTGAGCGACATCATCTCTGGCTTTGTTGATCCTAACGACGAGCAAGACCTTGCTCCAACGGCTACTCACGTTGGTTCTGAGTTATCTGAAGAAGAATTAGATGATGAAGACGACGATGAAGATGACGACGATAGCGACGAAGACGATAGCGGTGTTGACCCAGAGTTAGCTCGTGAGCGATTCACTGAGCTTCGTGAGCAATATCTTAAAACTCGTGAAGTTATCGAGAAGAAAGGCCGTGCTCATGCTGACTCTCGCACGCAAATTAATGCACTAAGCGATGTTTTCAAAGAATTCCGCCTAGTTCCAAAACAGTTCGACCGCATGGTTAAAAACATGCGTGAGATGATGGACAAAGTGCGTATTCAAGAACGTCTAGTGATGAAGTTCTGTGTTGTTAACGCAAAAATGCCGAAGAAAGACTTCATCAAAGCATTTGCGGGTAACGAGACGTCTAACGCGTGGTTACACGAAGCAGTTAAATCAGGTGCTCCATACGCCGCTGACCTTGCTGTAAACCAAGAAGAAATTGAACGCTGTATTAGCAAAATGAACCAAGTTGAGCAGGAAACTGGCTTGGTGATCGCAGATATCAAAGACATCAACCGTCGCATGTCAATCGGTGAAGCGAAAGCACGCCGCGCGAAGAAAGAAATGGTTGAAGCTAACTTACGTCTTGTTATCTCAATTGCTAAGAAGTACACCAACCGTGGTCTTCAATTCCTAGACCTTATTCAAGAAGGTAACATTGGTCTAATGAAGGCGGTGGATAAGTTCGAATACCGTCGTGGTTATAAGTTCTCAACTTATGCAACGTGGTGGATTCGTCAGGCGATTACTCGCTCTATTGCTGACCAGGCGCGTACTATCCGTATCCCTGTTCACATGATTGAGACGATCAACAAGCTTAACCGTATCTCTCGTCAAATGCTTCAGGAAATGGGTCGTGAGCCTACCCCTGAAGAGTTGTCAGAGCGCATGTTAATGCCTGAAGACAAAATTCGTAAGGTACTTAAAATTGCTAAAGAGCCAATCTCGATGGAAACCCCTATCGGTGATGATGAAGATTCACATCTTGGCGACTTTATCGAGGACAGCACGATTATTCAGCCCCTCGACTCAGCAACTGGCGGTAGCCTAAAGGATGCAACGCAGGAAGTACTAGCAGGCCTGACCGCCCGTGAAGCAAAGGTACTTCGCATGCGCTTCGGTATCGACATGAATACCGACCACACCCTAGAAGAAGTAGGTAAGCAGTTTGACGTAACCCGTGAGCGTATTCGTCAAATTGAAGCGAAAGCACTTCGCAAGCTTCGCCACCCTAGCCGCTCTGAGCAGCTACGCAGCTTCTTAGACGAATAGAAAAAGCATTACTTTAAAATAAAAATCCCCGGCCTTAGCTGGGGATTTTTTTATGCCTTTCTTTTATCTTTAGGTAACAGAAAACACAGCCTTTGATCTGTTAGCTAAACCCACAAAAAAGCCTCCATACGGAGGCTTTCAATTCATGTTTATTGATAAAGCTATCGCTTACACTCTAAATTGCTTAGCAATGGATTCAAGGTGCTGCGCAAGGTCAGCAAGCTCATTACACATACTGCCTAATTCACCTGAACGGCTCGCCGTTTGCTCAGTGCGCTGATGAATTTCATCAACGTGACGTACAATATCCACTGCTACCGTGCGCTGGTCTTCGGTATTGTGCGCAATTTGCTCGTTCATTTGATTGATGCGCCCAATAGTACTGGTAATGGTTTCTAAGCTACTTCCCGCTTTGTTGGCTGTTTCAACGCTGCTTGTTGCTTGCTCAGTACCACGTGACATCACTTCTACTGCTGAGTGTGCTGCGCTTTGAAGCTGTTCGATGGTGCTTTGAATTTCTTCCGTAGACTGTTGAGTACGAGACGCTAGCGTTCTCACTTCATCTGCGACTACCGCAAAGCCTCTACCCTGCTCACCCGCTCTTGCAGCCTCAATAGCGGCATTCAGTGCTAGCAAGTTAGTTTGCTCTGCAATACCTTTAATTACATCTAGCACCGAGCCCACTTTATTAGAATCAGACTCTAAGCGTGCAATAACATCTGCTGTTTCACGAACGTTCTCAGCAAGTTGCTGAATACTGGTTACAGTTTGCTGTACAATTTGACGACCTTCACTCGCCGCTGTTGTCGCTTCGTTAGCGTCACTGGCCGCCTGCGCTGCGCTATGTGCAACACCGTCAACAGAGCCACTCATCGTATCTACCGCACGCTTAGCATTGGTTGCAGACTTTTGCTGTACATCAATGGTGCGCTGGGTTTCTTCCGTTACACCGCGTAAGTTCTGCGCTAGGTTTGATAGTGGTAAACTCGCTTCTACCACATCACGCACTACGCCTTGCAGTTTGTCCATAAATTGGTTGAACCAATACACCAACTCGCCAATTTCATCTTCGCTTTTGGTTTCTATGCGAACCGTTAGGTCACCGTTTTCTTGAGCAATATCTTTAAGGGAACGAACCACATCATCAATACTTTGCTTAATGCCGCGAACAATAGGTACCGCTGTTCCAAACAGCAGTATAGTCACAACAACGGCTAAAATGACGCCTGTGCTAATTAACGAGGTATTGGCACTGTCTGTGTTTTTAAATGCTTCTTCAAATGCCGCCTGTTGAGCATCACGAAATTGAGACATCGCAGCGATGGCACCATCGTATGACTGATTCATTTGGGCTGAGAGTTCGCCTAAACGACTGAAGTCGGCAGTGCCGTTGACCATAGACTGTGATACGTCGTAGGCAACATCGAAATAATTATCAAAGCCTGAGGAGATGCGGGAAATTTCACTACGAAATTCAGGGCTAATAGAAGCAATTTGGTTTAAGCCGCTTTTTGCTTCTTCGGCGAGCTCTTGCGCCATGGTAAGGGTGTCTTGATCACCAGTGGTCACTGCGCTCGCAAGGGTATCGCGAACCTTTTGCATATCAACTAAGGTCGATGCCGATAGTTGAAGGGCAGGAAATTGAACTTTCTGAACTTTTTCTAATGTTGCACCGTTGTTGAGCGCGGTATAAACAGTGATAAGTAAGTAAATAACAAAACTTAGCGCTGCGATCCCCGGTATGAGGAAGATCTTTGTCGCAATAGGCATTTTTTTAAGAAAGTTCATCCGCTATCCCACTGTTTTTATAATTACTTAACTACGTTTCAGTTTTACCTGAAAAAAACATCATATCTAACTTATCTACCAAATAGCTAAAATCTTTAGTGAAATTTATGGCCCCGAATCAAGACGCGGGGCCATAACAAGCAGTTAGAACGTATAGTTCACGCCAACTTTAAGCAACGTTGCGTCGTTTAGATCGTTTAAATCGTCAGAGTACCAAGTTACGTCAGTTTTTAGCGCAAAGCCTGGCTCAACGTCGTAACGAAGACCTACAGTTACTGCAGATACTTCTAGTTCTTGTTGAGCAGCAATACCTGCCGCCGTTTGGTAAATACCCGGCGAGCCATTTGCGCCGTTCCAAGTAGCATCAACCACGGCATCACCTGTCGCAATCGTAGCAGGCAATGCAGCAATTAAACCTAGTTGAGTGCCATTATCCGCTTCTTCAACTTCGTAAGTAATATGTGGTGTAAACTTGCCAAAGCGCATACCCGCCGTAACGTACCATGCTTTATTATCGGCAATAACAGAGCCATCAACTTCTGTTTGGGTAAATTCTGCACCCACAAACCAATCGTACTTATCGATATCAACAGCCACTTCAAAGAAGGTACCTGTATCTTCGTTTACACTTAGGCCTTCAGCGGCTAAAGACGCCGCAGGAATAAAGGCACCATATTGATTTAAACCACCAACAAATGTGTCAAAGTCAGCATTCGCAGCACTTGTTTTACCACGTGCTAGCAAAGTACGCGCACTGAACCAATCACGTGTTGCTTCAAATGAAACAGCGACCACGTTTTCCAATTCTAACGCAGCAGGCGTTCCTGAAATGGTGGTATCAGCCTCAACACGACCAACGGTAAACTGTGCACCATATTCCCAGTCACCTGAGTAGTTCATGTAGTCAACACGAACACCGTCAATGTTGTTAAAGTCAATGCCATATACAGCATCTGGTGGTGTTAGCCAGTGATACGAGTAACCGATATCTAATGACGCAGAGTACTTAAATAAAGGCATGCGAAGACGCCCTGCACTAATGTTGAAGTTATTATTCAACACGTAGGTCATGTATGCCCATTCAAAATCAGCGTCGTAATCTTCACTGCCTCGGCCAACCAACTGGGCGGTCGCAGAGAGCTTATCGCTTACATCGCCACGAACCTGAAGGCCAAAAACACTTGCAGGGTCGAAACTAAAATCACTGTCGTAGCCGTATACCGACTCATCATCATCAAGCGTTATGCCGCCAATAAGGTTTGCAAAGCCGTTAATTTGAACATCGGCTAATGCTGGTGTAGCCAAAAGACCTGCAATAGATAACATAGCTAATTTGGTTTTCATGCGTATTCCTTAAATTCTTTGTATTAACGGTAAGTTAAAAGGTGGCGACAACACGAACGCTATCGTTAACAGCGCCTGCGTCTACGTAACCTATTGCACCTGGGTTCCCTGCTACCGCAGAAATTACGTCTGCGTCACTACCCAAAGCTTTTGGTGGCTGACCCTTACCAGTAAACACTAGTTTTGACCAAAACGCGGTAAGCTGCGCCGCAGTCTTATTTAATACTTTGCCGTTAAATTCATCGGTGGCGGATTGGCCTTCAGCCAGTGCAACAGGCTCTGCTTGTGTACCGCTAGGAAAAGCTTTTGCTTTATTCAAGAAAAGTCGGCTAATGCTATCTTTATCTAAAGCATCTCCATTGCTGGGATGCACGATGACTGCTACATCAGCAATCGCAACGTTGCAGCATAGTCCTGCTGCAAGTATCCATTTTTTCATCATATGTCCTCTGGAGTCTGTGTGAATGCTAGCTCATCGCTCTTTACTTTCGATGGAGACGCTAAAAACGACTTTTGCGTATTTGAGCGATTAAAAGCAAACATATGCTTGAGTGTCCGAACATTTACAACGATGTAATTATTGGTCACAAATGCATTATTCGCCACTTTGAGCTCTAAATTTTTACTTTATATAAATTAATAACTTATATAAGCAGTGTAGAATGTCGCGCAGTGTAGATGACGTAGAAAGTTAGACAACTATACAATTGTCTAATACATACTTTTGGCGCTTATAAACGCCGATAAGAAAATTAAATTCGATACGAAAAAAACAAAATTTACCAATAAAAACAGCAATTTAAAAAATAAAGACATGATAATAGAAGTGATGGCAAATCATATTATGGTATAAAAAAAAATACCTAGCATTTTTAAACTCACACCAACATGCGCTGGCGAGAGTTTAAAAGAAGACCAATAGCCTGTTACCAAATTCCTCTTATCCACCTTTTTTATAAGGAATCGTTTTTTCTAATGCTTTAATTTCATTGGTTCGCTGCATTGGAGAGCCCGTATTTCTTGCAAACCAGCTATAGGCTGTGGGCACAACGTATAGGGTCATAAATGCCGAAACAAGCACGCCTGAGAATATCACCATACCAATCACCATTCGGCTCTCAGCGCCAGGCCCTGAAGCTAGGACCAAAGGCAAAGAGCTAAACACGGTTGTAAACCCTGTCATAACGATAGGCCGTAGGCGCTGGGCGGCTGCTCGCTTAAGTGCTTGTTCAAACTCCATACCAGCGTCGCGAAGTTGATTAGCAAACTCCACTATCAGAATACCGTTTTTGGCAGCAAGTCCGATGAGCATAACCAAACCAATTTGACTGTAGATATTGATAGTCATATTGCTGAAAAACAGCCCAATGTAGGCACCAACCAAGGCCAACGGCACGGTGAGCATAATAACTAACGGGTGCACCCAACTCTCAAACTGCGCTGCTAATATTAAATAAGTCACAGCAAGCGCCAGCATGAAGACATAAATAAATGAATTCCCCGCTTCTTGATACAGTTGTGACTCGCCTTTGTAATCAATAGATACATTATCAGGCAATTCAGTGGCGACAATATCTTCTAAGTAGGCTAGCGCTTCACCCAAGGTGTAACCGTCTACTAAATTTGCTGATATTGTCACAGCGCGCATTCGGTTATATCGATTGAGCTGCGCAGACGTAGCTTGCTCTTCAAACGTTAACAAGTTATCCATGGGAATGAGTTCACCAGTGCGAAATGAGCGAACATATAAATTTTCTATGCTGTTAGGGCTTCTGAAGTCTTCCTCTATGCCTTCCATGATGACATCGTATTCCTCACCTCTATCGAGGAAAGTCGACACCCTACGCTGTCCTAGCATCACTTCTAACGTACTACCAATATCACTAATTGATACGCCCAGGTCTGCTGCCCTGTCGCGATTTATATTTACTAACAGCTGTGGCGAGGTTTCTTTATAGTCAGAGTCTAGCCTAATCAGTCCAGGGTTTTGCGCGGCCTTTTGTATTACTGTGTCGCGCCATTCAACCAGGTTCTCGTAGGTGTCACCTTGTAATACAAACTGAACAGGACGACCTAGCCCACCTCCCGAAATACCGCTACGCATAATCGCAAAAGCACGAACGTCAGGCACACTGTTGAGTTTGGCGCTAATTTCGTCCATTAAAGAAAATGTACTAAAATCTCGTTCATCCCAGTCTGCCGAGCCAACTATCGCAATCCCTGCATTGCCACCAAAACCTGGCGTTCTTACTAGTAGGCGATTAATTTTACCACTCTCGCGGTAAGGCATTAGAACGCTCTCAATTTGCTCTAGGTTCCTAGCATTACTTTCAAAACTCGCGCCCTCTTGCGCATTCATTAAGATAAAAAAATTGCCTCTGTCTTCTTTAGGCACAAACTCACTTGGCACTTTCTCAGAAAGCTGAACCAAGGCTACAACCGCAATTGCTAGTAAAAGTAACATTAGAATGGGTTGATGGAGTGTTTTGCCTAGCGTATTAAAATAGCCTGTTTCTAGCTGTGTAAACCGCTTGTCCATCCAACTACCAAAGCCAGAAGAACGGGGGCGCTTTTTGAGTATTTTTGACGCCATCATGGGGGATAGCGTGAGAGCAGTGAAACTTGAAAATGCCACTGCTGCAGCAATGGCCAACGCAAACTCGGTAAATAGTCTGCCAATATTCCCTTCAAGAAATACGAGAGGCACAAATACAGAAATCAGTACCAGCGTGGTAGCAATGACGGCGAACCCTACCTCTTTTGCACCTCGATAGGCTGCCAAAATAGGCGGCTCTCCCATTTCTATACGTCGATAGATGTTCTCAAGCACAACAATAGCGTCATCCACCACAAGGCCAATGGCTAATACCATAGCAAGTAGCGTTAGTAGGTTAATTGAGAAGCCCAGCGCATACATCACAATAAATGCGGCGATAATAGAGACGGGCACAGTGACCGCGGGGATAAGCGTTGCGCGAATATTTCCCAGGAAAAGGTAAATCACGATAACTACCATTAGCATTGCGATAGCCAGTGTCTCATATACTTCGTCAATCGACGCTTCGATAAATACCGACGAATCGTAGCTTGGCACAATAAAAATATTATCTGGCAAGGTAGCTTCTATTCTTTCAATTTGCGCTTTCGCTGCGCGGGCTACTTCAAGTGTGTTTGCTTTTGATTGCTTGATAATACCAAGCCCTATCATGTTAACGCCATCGCCACGAAACTCGGTTTCGTCATCTTCGGCGGTTAACTTAACATTAGCAATTTCACCAAGTCGCACTAGATAACCGTTGTCTCCTACGGCAACCGTTAGCGCAGCGAAATCGTCAGGTGTTAGAAAGGTGCGTGCTACGCGAACTTCAAAGTTGCGGTCTGTACTTTCTACTTCACCTGCTGGTAATTCTACATTTTCAGCACGTATTACTTGCTCTACATCACTTACGGTTATGCCTCTCGCTGCCATGGCATTGCGGTCTAGGAACACTTTCATGGCATAGCGTCTTCCACCGCCAATTTGTATGCGGGCCACGCCATCTACAATCGATAACCTGTCCACTAACACCCGCTCGGCGTAGTCCGTCAACTCCATAGTATTAAGGTTCGTGCTTCTAAGGTTGTACCACACCACGGCACTTTCATCTGAGTTCGCTTTCGATACTTCTGGAGGATCGGCTTGGTCTGGCAGGTTATTAAGTGCGCGACTTACTCGCTCGCGTACATCATTAGCTGCTGCATCGATATCTCTAGAAAGTTTAAATTCGATGGTAATGTCTGAACGACCATTACGAGACGTGGATGTAACGTTTTTAATCCCCTCAATACCTGAAATTCTGTCTTCTAATAGCTGGGTAATTCGGGTTTCCACTATGTTCGCAGAGGCGCCCGTGTAGGTTGTACTTACCGATACAATAGGCGGGTCGATGTCTGGGTATTCACGCAAACTCAGCATAGAAAAAGCGACGATACCAAAAATAATCAGCAGCAGATTGATTACGGTTGCAAAAACCGGGCGCTTCACAGAAACGTCTGACAATAACATGACTGCGTGCCTCCTAGCGATTTAACACGTTAACTGGAGACTGATCGCGCACGCGAAGTGTGCCTTCGGTTATCACTTCGTCACCTTCATTCAACCCGCTAACAATTTGCACTAGCCCTGGGCGTCGTTCGCCTATTTTCACTTCTGTTTGATGGGCAACATCATCTTTAACCACATAAACATATTGCTTATCTTGCACTGGAACCAATGCTTTTTCCGGTAAAACTAAGGCGTTAAGCACACGTTTTTCTACCACTACGGTAAGCAACATACCCGGGCGAAGGCGCCCGTCTTGATTGTCAATGGTTGCGCGAACACGAATGGAGCGACTAATAGGGTCTAGGCGTGTGTCGATATTAGTGATTTTTCCCGTAAATGCTTCGCCAGGATAAGCCACTGAGGATGCACTAACCGGCTGCCCTTTGGCTACGCTTGCAAGGTGATTTTCAGCGACGCTGAAGTCAACTTTGATGAGACTAATGTCATCTAAACTAGTAATAGTATCGCCGGGCTGTACTAGTGAACCAATGCTGATTTCACGGTTGCCTAAAAACCCACTAAATGGCGCGCGAACTTGGAGGTCATTAAGCTGAGCCAAGGCAATATCTAACTGAGCTTGTAACGCTTTCACTCGGGCTTGTTGTTCGTCGAGAAGCTGCTCAGAAGTCGCATTTGACTGACGCAGGTCGGCTATACGAGTAAACTGACGTTTAGCCTCATCAATGTTTGCTTTGAGCTCTTCAACTCTAGCGCGCTCTTCGGTGTTATTGAGCTGCACCAGAAGCTCGTCTTCTACGACTTTATCGCCATCGTTAAAATTTATAGCCTTTACCGTATCGGTAACTTGTGCAGTGATATTTACCGACTCGTTCGCGGTAGCCGTACCGAGTGATTCGATAGTAATAGGAAATGCTCGAGACGACACAACCCCTGTTTTCACAGGTGTGGCTCTTACGCCGGCGTTATTTTTACTTTCTTCCTGAGGCATATTTAAATATGCCACGACGCCAGCAAGTAGCACCACGCCTAGTAACAAGGGTGATAACGATAATCGTAAAGACATAACCTTTCCTATTGGTAAAATAGTATTCCTTTGAGCATGAATTTTTTAAGCGCTCAATGGACACTCAAGTACACAAATTCGCTTAACGTTAAACGTGAGCGTTCCCAAACATTGTTTCGTGTACCGCGTTATTATTGTTTGTTGTGTTATTTTTATTTTTGCGTAGAGTCTGTGTGGTAAATATGATTGCTTTTAAAGCAATTACAAACAGACACTAGAGTATTTTACCCAAATCAATGGCCATCTTATTTCGCTTATCAGCTATATTTGCTGTTTTAACGCTTTTCGCATGTTCACAGCCCTTCCCCTCCTCTCCAATGTGTCGCGTTTCTGATGCGCTTTTATCGGAAAGCTTTCACTCTGGTGCAAGTACAAACATATCTCCTGTTGGCGCAGCCTGTTTGATAAAAACCGGCAAAGACGTACTCTTGGTAGAACACCGACTTTCTGGCAAATTAGACTTCCCAGGCGGGACCTTGGATGATAATGAATCACTTGCCTGTACTGCTCATAGAGAAACATGGGAAGAGACTGGGTTCAATGTAGAGGTTAGCGCGTATTTATCAACCACGTCTAATGGTTTGGTTCTATTTGGCTGCAATCTGGATGCTGGTATTGAGCGCCTTCCTGCGAGCTTCGATGCACCACATTGGGCAAAAATAGAGGTAGTAAGATTGGTAAAAGTAGATCCGTTTATGCTAGAGCACGACGCATTGAGATTTGCTGACGATCTTATTCCCTTGCGCGATGGCTATACCCAATTCGATATAAAGCAGCGCTGACAAAGCATTGTTCATCGTTGCGGGTATTGGTAAATTGTCGCTATAAAACAAACAGGAGAAGTGGCTTGTTTTCACTCCCAACCTTAAGCCTAAAAGGCAAAGTCTCTGATCAAGAATGGCAAACTCGTGTCGATTTAGCTGCGTGCTATCGATTAGTTGCAGATATGCGATGGGGCGACCTTATTTACACGCATATTTCAGCCAAGGTACCGGGCACTGATCACTACTTGGTTAACGCCTTTGGCCTGACATTTGACGAGGTTACTGCCTCTAACCTGGTTAAAGTCGATTTAGAAGGTAACATCCTTGACGATACGCCTTACGGCATTAACCCTGCTGGCTTCACCATTCACAGTGCTATCCACGAAGTGCGCCACGATGCCCAGTGTGTTATTCATCTGCATACACTAGCCACAATCTCAGTCGCATCGGTTAAAGGCGGACTTAAGCCGTGGAGCCAGTATTCAATGTTTTCACTACCGTCACTGTCTTATCACAGCTACGAAGGTCTAGCCGTTGATGATAGTGAAAAGAAACGTTTGCAGGACGACCTCGGCGACACTAACCATATGCTTTTGCCTAACCACGGCGGTTTAACCCTTGGTCCCACCGTTGGCGACGCCTTTATGCGCTTTTACGATTTGCAGCGTGCGTGCGAAATTCAGCTTGCCTTGATGCAGTCTAATGAAGAGGTTATCGAGATACCGCAAAACATTATTGATGGCATATACGCACAGGCCAATGTGGTGCACAGCGGCGAAACGGGCGGACAAAAAGCATGGCCTGCCATGCTTCGCAAAGCTTACAAACTAGATCCAGGCTTTTGCGAATAATTTAGCTTAGTCAGCTAAACGCCAACTTATTTCAAACAGGAATTGTTAATACATTATGAAAGTCACCAAAGTAGAAATTTTTGATATCGAATGCCCTAAGCGCCCTCAGTGGAACCCAGTTTTCGTGCGCGTTTACACCGACGAAGGTATTACAGGTGTGGGCGAAGCAGGACTGGCTTATGATTGGGGTCACAGCGCCGCTGCACATATGATTAAAGAAATTGCCGAAGCCATGCTGATTGGCTTTAATCCTTTTCACACCGAACTACTGTGGTCGAGAATGCTGCGCGAAGGCTTTTGGGGATTAGGCGGCGGCCCAGTTATTTATGCTGCGATGAGCGCTATTGATACTGCACTTTGGGACATTAAAGGCAAAGCGCTTGGCTTACCGGTTTACGAATTACTGGGTGGCAAAACTAATGGCAAGCTTCGTAGCTACGCGAGCCAGCTTCAGTTTGATTGGGACAAAGAAGTAACCAAGCTTAACGACCCCGCTGACTATGCTCGCGCCACTGAAAAAGCACTTAAAGATGGTTACGATGCGGTTAAAGTTGACCCCATCGTTTACGATAAAGACGGCAACACCCATTTCGACAGAACCAAGCTGTTCACTAAGCCCGAGCTTAAACTTTTCAAAGCTCGTCTTCAGGCGATTAGAGACACAATGGGCGAAGATGGCGACATCATCTTTGAATGTCACAGCTTATTAGGTGCATCAACGGCTATCCAGCTGGGTGACATCGTTGAAGAAATTGGCTGTCTATATTACGAAGAGCCAGTGAATTACCTTAACTCAAAGCTTCACGACAAAGTAGCGCAGAACGTGAACGTGCCTATTGCGGGCGGTGAGCGCCTGTACCATCGCTGGGATGTACGCCCTTACCTTGAAGACCAATCTATTGATGTACTTCAACCTGACGTTGGCCTTTGTGGCGGTTTCACCGAAGCGAAAAAGGTGTGTGACTATGCCGACATTTACGATGTACGTATTCAGGCTCACGTTTGCGGAGGCCCCGTTGCGACAGCGGCAAGCCTACATTTAGAAACGGCCATTCCAAACTTCTTAATTCACGAGCACCATACCTACGCTATTAAAGACTGGAACCGTGAACTTTGCATTCAAGATCCTCAGCCAGTAAACGGCTTCATTGAAGCGCCTGACACACCGGGAATTGGTATCGATCTAAACGATGAGGTGGTTTATCGCTCGCCGCACATGACGGTAACTGAGCTTAAATAAAGCTGAAACCCAACGGGTTTATTGAAGGCAATAAACCCGAGGCGAGTTCAGCAGCTCAACGAAGCTAGCTTTATGCGATGTCGTACCATCGCTTCGCATTTTCGTACAGCAGCGCCGCTTTTTGCGTTACAGAAAGCGGCGTTGTCATGTCAACGAACCCCTGCCAAAGCGCGGCATACGGCATTCGCCACTGACACAGCGGAAAATTGCTGGCAAACATCATGTGATCTGTGCCAACGGTGTCCATCAAGATTTCAAAAACATAAGACGCACGCGGCCACAGCCAACGGCGATCTTGCATTTCTAATCCCGAGAACTTAAACACAACTTGCTGCGTTTCATTCAAGTCGCGAATATTCTGCCGCCATGTTTTAAACGCAAAGCTATTTACATCAATCGGCGCTATTGCAGCATGGTTTACAGCCACGTTTAGCGAAGGTGTTTGTTCTAGTACCTTTACCAGCGCATGCACGGCATTGCTATCTGCAAGATTTAACTGCGCTTCAAAAGACAAGCCTTGCGACGCCATATGAGAAAGCCCCCATTTAACTTTAGGGGTGCGTAAAAGTACTTCAGATTCGGCATCTAATATGTGACGAAGCCCGCGTACTGAGCGGTACTGCTTTAGCTTGTCGATATGACTGCCGACATTAATTCCCGTTAAATCGATACACCCAACTGAGCGGAATGGCAGCGTACAATGACGCTCCAAGAACGCAATTTCACGCCAAGGCCTTTCGTTATCGTAACCCGCTTCAATGTGAACAAAACCGCCTAACTGCCCTAACGAAACGCGATAGAGCATGTGTTCTTTAGTATGTTTTGCAATCGCTTTTTTATCTGGCCAGAAGGGGGCATTGGCTGGTTTCAGCCAGTCATAGTGCCCTTCGTTTAGTGCAAAAAAGTGGATATGAGGATCTATCCAAGTGATTGAAGACTTGCTCATCTTTGTTTATAAAACCTTGGTTATGCTATTGCTGATAAGGCATTTCGCGTTGCTTTTCTATTTAGCCCTATCTATTGTGCTCTTTCTATTGTGCTGTGTAGCCCCCATCCACCGCATACAAGCTACCCGTGATGAACGACGCTTTGTTGCTGCATAGGAAATAAGTCAGTTCAGCTACGTCTTCGGGCTGGCCCAAACGTCCAATAGGTTGTGCAGCGGCTTCTTCAGCTACCACTTCATTTTTATCTGCCCCAGAACGTGCCACGTAATTATCAATGGCGTTGTGAAATAGAGGCGTTTCGATGGTACCCGGGCATACCGCGTTAACGCGGATGTTATAGGGTGCGTAGTCAAGCGCGGTGGTTTTCGCCATAGACGCCAACGCACCTTTGCTGACCCCGTAGGCGAACGAATTGCGCTTTCCAACAAAGGACTGATCTGAGCCCATCACCACAATCGCGCCGCTGCCCTGCTCTTTCATGGTTGGCAGGCAAGACTTAATCGCGCCATACGCCCCTTTTACGTTCAAGTTTAGTACCTTATCAAGCAGCGCTTCATCAGTGTCTTCAATGGTTGCTGAAACATGTATACCGGCATTACACACCAATGCGTCTATGCGTTGATAAGAACTAATAACCTCATTTATCGCGGCTTCAATATTACGCACAACACTTACATCACAAGGCTTCCAGATAGCATTAGGTAACGCTTGCTCATAGTCTCTGATATCTAAATTCACGACTTGATAACCGTTTTGACTAAACAGCTTGCATACCGCAAAACCGATACCCAAGCTTCCCCCCGTTACAATGCAAACTGGGCTCTGCGCATCATCACTGCTATGTTTAAGGTTTTTCTTCGTGCCATCTGAATTCATGTTTTTATGTACCGTATTGCTTGTGCGTATGTGAACGGGTTATTTCAGTGTAGGCTAAGCATGCCAGTGAGAATTTGAATTGCAAGCGAGCCTACCACTTGAGTTCGCTTTTCTATATTAACATCAATACGTCAGACATCATCATCAGAGCCTGTGTGACATTTGCTGCACATTAAAAGCAACGAGTCTTGGTAAACCTATGTGTTTCTCTCATATCAGTCCGCATAGATCATTACTCACATCATCCAAATTTATTATTAACTTTCCTTTAACGGACTATTCGGACTACGCTTTTTGTGACTATAATAGACAAAATTAAAACACTTGTTTGAAAAAGGAGTCATCCATGCCTCTGTACCACGCCCCTACGACTGATTTTCAGTTCTTGTTAAAAGACTGGCTTGGACTTGATGCTCACTACGAAAAGCTCGGTATCAGCGATTTTGATAGCGAACTTGCCAACGAAATTATTGCACAGGGTGCAAAGTTTGCTTTGGATGTGGTTGCCCCTCTTAACCGTGAAGGCGATGAAGAAGGTTGTACGTTAAAAGACGGCAGCATTACCACGCCTAAAGGCTTCGCTGATGCCTATCAGGAATATGTTGCTAACGGCTGGAACGCAATGCTAGGTACTGCCGAGTACGACGGGCAAGACTTGCCGTACACCATGGCTGTGCCTGTTCACGAAATGCTAAACGCGGCGAACTTAAGCTGGCGTTTAACCACCATGCTTACTGAAAGCGCAACACTTGCGGTTACTAAGCACGCCAGTAAAGAATTAAAAGACATCTACCTTGCTAAGCTAATCAGCGGTGAGTGGACAGGTACAATGAACCTGACCGAACCTCACGCAGGAACAGATTTGAGCTTGCTTAGTACCAAAGCTGAGCCACAAGGCGACGGCAGCTATAAAGTCACCGGCAATAAGATTTTTATTACCGCAGGTGATCACGATTGGAGTTCGAACGTTATTCACCTTGTTCTAGCTCGTCTACCTGACGCCCCTAAAGGCGTTAAGGGTATCAGCTTATTCTTAGTGCCCAAGTTCCTTCCAGATGCCAGTAATGAGCCTGGCGAGGCGAACAGCTTGTCAGTGGGAAGCATCGAACACAAAATGGGTATCAAAGCGAGCCCCACATGTGTAATGAATTTTGACGGTGCAACGGGTTACCTCGTAGGTGAAGAAAACCAAGGCCTGGCATGCATGTTCACCATGATGAACGATGCTCGCTTCCAAGTAGGCCTGCAAGGTTTAGGCGCAGCCGAAGCTTCTTACCAAGGCGCGCTGACCTATGCCCGCGAACGCGTTCAGTCTCGGGCACCTCAGGGTATTCAAAATCCAGAAGGCAAAGCAGACCCAATCGTCTTTCAACCTGACGTAGCGCGTATGTTACTTACGCAGAAATCACTCATTGAGGGCTGCCGTGCACTTTCACTTTTCTACGCAAAATTCATGGACGTAGAGAAGCTTGGTGAAGGTCAAGAAAAAGAAGATGCCGATAAGATACTTCAGTTTTTAACGCCTATCTGTAAAGCCTTTATGACGGATATGGGTCTTGAAACCACCAGCCTAGGCGTGCAAGTATTCGGTGGTCACGGCTTTATTCGTGAATGGGGTATGGAACAGCTTATGCGCGACGTGCGCATTGCTATGTTATATGAAGGCACCAACGGTATTCAGGCGCTAGATCTTATTGGCCGTAAGCTTACCCGAGATGGCGGTCAGATGATGGAAGCGACCTATAATGCGTTTAACGCACTGGTTAGCGACATTCAAGATAGTGAGGCGAAAGGTCTGGCTCAAGGTATTCTTGATGACTGGCGTGCATCTTCAGCCGATTGTTTAGGTATGGATGCCACCACCGCTGCTGCAGCTGCTTGTGATTACCTAGCATACAGCGCCTATTCATTGATTGGTGTACTATGGTACAGCATGGCCGACAAAGCGCAGGCTTCAGGTAACGCGGTACTTGCCGCGTCTAAGATGAAGACACGTGACTTCTATATGGAACGTATCTTAGTGCGTCGCGATGCGCACAAAGCCGCTTATAAAGCTGGCCCTGAAAGCACGCTTGCAATATCAGGTAATGAGTTTGATTATCTGTAGGCAGCTTATACTGCTATAGCCCGTGAAATATGGGTTACGAACACAAAAAAGGTCACTATACGTGACCGTTTTTACTATGATTTGAACGAATCAATTAGTCGTTCGCTGCTACTTGGGTTGAAAACGTATCTGAAAACCAATCGTTAAGCATCGCTTTTTCATAAGAAAGCGATTCCGTGCGATTGCGACGAATATTCGATTCCATAAAATCCATATCTTTAAGTTTCACATCTTCACCACTTAAAATTACCTGACCGTCAGCATTAGCCAACGAGTAGCTAAATGTCATTCTAGGGATATCAATGCGCTTAATGATACGAACGTCGCTACCGGCGCCGTTACCGAAGCCGACAAACTGACTTGGCCAAACCTGGCCAGCCAAATCAACATTTGTTACTGTCATTGACAGCACTTGCGACTCAGGTAAGTCGCTGGCCAAATCTACAATGTGTTCTTCAAGCTCTTGTAGCGTTCGTTCGCGGAATCGTTTACGGGATTCATTGGTTGGCCTTACATCGCTGTAAGACTCAGGTTCTTCCCACGTTATCTTGACCTCAGCGGCTTGAGTGGGAGCAAACACGGTAAGGAGTCCCACCGCTGTGGCGCAGCTTAAACAAGAAAAAGTACGTAATTTATTCACTTTTATGCTCCTAAATTCAGTCGTTTAAACTATGAGTTAGCAAGACATTTAGAAAAAGCTTTGCATGCAGCAATTGTCAGCTTTTAAATCAACTTTATATCCAACCAATCTAGTTAAAACTGGCTAGTCTCGCTTTGCTACTTGCATAACTGACGACTGTTTAATGATTAGGCATAGTTGAACGCGTTTAGTTCCCGTAAAGTTTGGGTTTATATCGTCATTTTCACAATAGGTGTGGTGGAAACGTTTCACGCTAGCGCTATCAGCTGTGATCTGTTTGACATAATTCTGCTGATAAGGCTTTAAAGGGCTTAGCTGTATATTTATTCTATCTTGTAAACTCTGCAGTTCTTTTCGCTCTGGAAGAGTAGCAATAGACACCAGCCATTCGGAAAGAGAGTTTTGAATATCTTCAAAGAGATACTGAACAAAAGGAGATCGCAGCACAATTATTAAAACAATAATTTCAGCAGCGATAATAAAGAACCTAAACATGACTTCTCAGCTAACTTCGACGGACGTTCACAACAAATAGCACCCAAATGGGGCGGATTGAGACACAATATGCCCCACAACTTTTTGCTAATTTACATTATAACAACGTCCACTGTACATGATTTGGGCGTTAATTAACCATACTATTAGCATTAATAGTAGTTCGATAACTGATTGGGAATAAATACAGTAATCTATACGCAGGTATATGTAGGAACTGCTGAGCTTTGATCTACAAACCTGAATAGCTTTCAATACATGTTGAACGACCGATTACTTGCAACCTAAATTGCCGCGAATTTGAAATTTATATCTGACATTTTGTAAGTGAGCTTGCATAAGCTGTTTGCAAAAGTTTACACCAAAACTCTATCTAACCTCATTAAGCCAAATAAGCAGAAAACTTTCTGAAGTTTCAGTATTGACTGAAACTTTAAAAAGATAGACCATACGTCGCATTATTGATCTATATTAAATATGACGTGTTTAACGCAGTTATACTGCACAGGCAGTTTGTTACGTCACATAAGGTTAAGTTATGAATGAACAAATACCGGTAAAGACCGTCACGCCGGTAAAAGTACATAAACCCAAGGGCACACCCGAGGGCAAACGCCACGATTCTCGTAGTCGTATTTATGTACGAGCAGTGCAAGGCCCTTTAGAAACGTTTAGACGCATATTTGGCCTGTTCTTTTTGGGGCTTTTCGCCATCATTCCGTGGATTCAGTACAACGGTCATCAAGCCGTGCTGCTTGATATTGGCGAGCAGCGATTTACTATATTCTCACTAACCTTATGGCCTCAAGACCTCACTTTACTGGCCTATATATTCATTGTCTCCGCCTTTGCACTGTTCTTTGTCACCACTTTCGCTGGTCGTGTGTGGTGTGGATTTATGTGCCCTCAAACAACGTGGGTATACATTTATACGTGGTTCGAAGAGAAGCTCGAAGGCTCGCGCAATAAACGTATAGCGCTAGATGCTCGCAAAATGGATGCAGATAAGTTTTTGCGTAAAACGGCGAAGCATACCGCTTGGGTATTAGTAGCACTGTTAACTGCTTTAACTTTTGTCGGCTACTTCACGCCAATTGATGAGCTGTTTGTTAACTTCGTAACATTAAATACCAGTTTCTGGGCAGGGTTCTCTGTTATTTTCTTTGCCGTATGTACTTACGGAAACGCTGGCTACATGCGCGAAATCATGTGTACACATATTTGCCCTTACGCACGTTTTCAGTCAGCCATGTTCGACAAAGATACGTTCACCGTATCGTACAATGCAAAACGTGGAGAGCAACGCGGCCCACGACCTCGCAAACTTAATCACGAGCAAGTAAAAGAAAAAGGATTAGGCGACTGCATCGACTGTAACTTGTGTGTTCAAGTATGCCCAACAGGTATTGATATTCGCAATGGCTTACAATACGAATGCATCAACTGCGGCGCCTGCGTTGACGCCTGTAACGGCGTTATGGACAAGATGGGCTATCCCAAAGGCCTGATAAGCTTTACCTCGGAAGAAGAACTTGCTGGCGGTAAAACTCATATATTGCGCCCTAAATTAATTGGGTACTTTGTCGTACTTATTGTTATGACCGGTTTGCTATTCGCTAATATTTGGATGCGTAGCCCCACCGAAGTCGACATTATCCGCGATAGAAACTCGCTATACCGCGAAACGAATGAAGGGCTAATTGAGAACGTTTATACAATAAAAGTACTTAACAAAACTCAGCAAACCCAAACCTACTCTATTGCTGTAAAAGGTCTGCCTGACTACAAGTACATTGGTGAACAAACTGTAATAGTTGAAGGCGGTGCGGTGTATAGCACGCCAATTTCGGTTGCAACTGACGCCTATAATCTGGAAGATACGGTTACCGATATTTTTATCAGTGTAACCACCACTATTGATGGGGAAACGGTTACTGTTGATGAGCCAACAAAGTTCCTTTATCGATGACAGATTTTTCATTCTCTGGGCTTAGCCCAGACACCATATTAGATGCCCTGGAAAGTCAGGGCATTTTTCTTCAAAGTGGTTTGCTAGCACTAAATAGTTATGAAAACCGCGTCTACCAGTTTGTGGCTGAAGACGGTCAGCGCTATGTAGCAAAATTCTATCGCCCAGGTCGATGGACCGACGCTCAAATTCTTGAAGAACATGCGTTTGCTGCAGAGCTAATTGATAACGAAATTCCATTGGCTGCGCCAATTTCTCTCAATGGCAGCACGCTGCATCATCACACCGTGGCCGAAACTGACTATCGATTTGCGCTATTTCCTTCGGTAGGCGGCAGACAATTCGAAAATGACAACCTTGATCAACTCGAATGGATGGGGCGTTTCATTGGCCGTATTCACCGCGTGGCCCATGCTAAAGGGTTTGCACATCGTCCCTCGATTGATATTGAAAGTTACCTCGATGAACCGAAGCAGGTGCTCACGCAAAGCACACTGCTGCCAGACCATTTAAAGACAGCATTTTTTGCCATACTTAACCCCGTTATTGAAGCCACGAAAAAAGCGTATAAGCCAACATCTAGTATTCGGCTTCACGGTGACTGCCACCCAGGCAATATACTGTGGCGCGACGGTCCGACCTTCGTTGATCTTGATGATTGCCGCATGGGCCCTGCTATCCAAGATTTGTGGATGATGCTAAGCGGCGACCGCCAACAACAGCTTTTACAGCTTGATACTTTGGTGGAAGCATACGAGGAGTTTCACCCGTTTGACACTGCACAGTTGCCACTTATTGAGCCCCTGCGCGCTATGCGAATGGTACATTACATGGCATGGCTTTCACGACGCTGGGAAGACCCTGCTTTTCCGCGGGCATTTCCTTGGTTTGCTGAAGACAAATACTGGGAAGGCCAAATACTTGCTCTGAAAGAACAGCTATCAGCACTACAGGAGCCTCCGCTAAAATTGGGTTACTGATCCAACCATAACACGACTTAAAGAGCGCTTTTTCGATGACCTTTGCTCAATAACCATATGCGGGTTACGAAAAAGCGTAAGGTATAAGAAACCGTATTCGCTATCACTTTTTAACTTAGATATAATCGTTATCGTGTAGGTGCTCTTGTCTAGCTCTAATGTTAACTACGGCGACAAGAGTTAAACGGGAAATCAGTGAAAAACTGATGCTGCCCCCGCAACGGTAAACTCAACGCGTTGTCGTTTTCTTTTCATACGCCACTGTCTTTTATACGTTATCGCGCTATTGCGGACTAAGCGCCATTAGATGGGAAGGCAAAAGAGCTATTACACTTTTAGTAATGGTGAGTAAGCCCGGATACCGGCCTGTACTTCATGGTGTCGTTTGCTTGCTCACATCCATAATTAAGCAAAAACGTGCACTTTCACTAATCATGTGCTCGGGTGGAGCGCATCAAAGACAACATAAAAAACATGCGTACACATTTTACCAAAGCAGCCCTTAGCGCTGCAGTTATTTCGTGCTTAAGCACACCTGCCTTTGCTCAAACTTCTGACCAAGATATTGAAACTTTAACAGTAACAGGCACGCGTTTGCCTATTTCGTTGACCAAACTTCCTGGTTCAGTATCGGTACTAACTGAAAGTGATATTAAAGCTTCGGGCGCACTTCAACTTACCGATCTCATTCGCGGCCTACCCGGCGTTAGCTTGTCTCAGTCAGGAAGCCCTGGCGGATTAACAGAGCTACGCGTGCGCGGCGGTGAAACTAACCATCTACTCGTTTTAATTGATGGCGTTGTTGCCAACGACGTAGGCCAAGGAAGCCTGGTTGACCTTGCTCACTTAACTAGCGCAAACGTGGTGCGCATAGAGCTACTTCGAGGCCCGCAAAGTGCAAGATGGGGAAGCGGCGCTATCGGTGGCGTACTAAGCATTACTACGAAATCAGGCCAGTTTGCAGATAATGGGTCACACGTAGACTTCTCTGCTGGCGTCGGCACACAAGGTACGTTGCAGGGCAGCATGAACGCGCGCTCGCAAAGCGATAACGTAGGTATTTCTGCATACGCCAGCTACATACGTACCGACGGTGACAACGTATCTCGTGTTGGTAACGAAGATGATGGCTACGACAACATGACCGCAGGCATTAATATTAATTATGCCGCAACGTCGGAGCATACGTTAATAGCTAACCTTCGCACGGTTCAGTACGAGAACGATTACGACGGCACTGATTTTGTGACGACGGGCCTTCCTGCTGACTCAGATAACGTGACGGATGGTTCACAAATTAGTGCGAAATTAAGATGGGAATTTGCTGCGGAAAATACAGGCTATCGCTCAGCGCTAAGTGCGCATTATCGCAAAGACGATAACGATAACACTGAGTCAGGTGCAGACACTGGCGGTACCACTGGTGAGCGCATAGAGCTAAACTGGACAGGTTTCTATACCATGGATAACTGGGATTTTGCTGGCGGTGTTGAATACCTACAGCGCCTTTTTACCCAGCGCGGCCCAATTGCATTTGGCGATCCGAACCAGAAGCAGCACGACAATACTTATAGCGTATTTGCCGAGACAAATGGCCAGTTAACCGAGTCGCTAACCGCAACACTAAGCGCACGATTCGACAACAACAGTGAGTTCGACAATGCCGTAAGCTATCGCGGTGGCCTTACATGGCAGCTTAACAATTACTACGCTGTTTTTACCAGCTATGGTAAAGCTGTTAAAACACCCACCTTCACCGAGCGCTTTGGCTACTTCCCAGCAAGCTTCATAGGCAACCCAAACTTAGAACCTGAAACCAGTGAAGAATGGGAAATAGGCGTTAAGGCAAACTGGAAATCACTGTCTGCACAAATCAGCGCATACACTACCGATCTTGAAGATGAAATAAACGGTTTTGTGTTTGTATCTGACTTGGGGGCGTTCAGCGCAGATAATATTGACGGTGATAGTTCACGAGAAGGGATTGATGTAGAGCTAAACTGGGGCAGTGGCTATGGTGACCTTACTGCTGCCTATAGCTATCTAGATGCTGAACAAACTGACGGTGGTATCTCAAGCACTGAGTTACGTCGTGCGCGCCATCAAGGCTCGTTAACCTACACCACTAACTTTGGGACAGAAAAGTTCAGCTTTTACACCAAGCTGGCCTATACAGGAAGTCGTTACGATACTTTCTTCCCACCATTCCCTGAACCCTCTCAAACGTTAGCGCTTTCAGCTTATACCCTTGCTACGGTTAACTTGAGCTACCAGATAGACAAACAGTGGCAAATATCTCTGAAAGTAGATAATGCGTTTGATACCGATTATGAAGACATTGTGGGTTATGCAGGTCAGGAGCGACGAGCGCTGTTTTCTGTTAACTACGCTATGTAGTTAATTAAGGCTTAGCCTAGCAATTTAATCGGCTACATCTTGGTGTAGCCGTTTTTCGTTCAATAGTTTGACGTCTATTGTATTACTTCAGCTTTTTCTTCTAATTATTATCATTTCTTTTACCGCTAACTTAGGCTTCAGATCGTTCCCTTTCTCACGTTTTATAGTCTACCCTTCGCATTTAATGTTATTCATATTCTATTCATAGTGAGAGGTTTATTCTGCGACAATCGCTTATCCTATCGCAGACAATGTTAACCTTGTCGCGAACTAAGACCTTGTTGTGAAACAGGTCCTAGTTAAGCGAATAAGGCTGTGATAATCTCAACTTTGATAATTATTTTTTTAATACAGGATCATAATCCATGAAAAAGTTTGCAGTAATGTTTGTCATGGCAATGCTTTTGCCATTAGCAGCTTGCGCTCAAGAGCCGGTGTCTAAATGGAAAGAAGGCACGCACTATAAAGTGCTTGATAAAGAAGCCACAGATAAACCAGTTATTACTGAGTACTTCTCATTTTGGTGCCCACACTGCTTCCAATTTGAGCCAATCGTTGCACAAATTAAAGAAAAGAAAAGCGACGGTACTAAGTTCAATAAAGTACACGTAAACTTCATGCGCTTTACCGGCCCAGAAGTTCAGGACGATGCTACCAAAGCCATGCTTATTGCACGTGCAATGAAACAAGAAGATGCAATGAACAGTGCTATCTTCAACTATATTCATAAACAGCGTGCGTCTATCACAGGCTTGAAAGACCTTCGCAATATCTTCGTTGTTAACGGTGTAGACGGTGAAGAGTTTGATAAAATGGCCAAAAGCTTTGGCGTGAACAGCATGGTGCGCAAGAATCAACAGCAAATTGATGAGTATCGTGAGCACTTAACTGGTGTGCCAAGCTTTATTATCAATGGTAAATATCAGCCTACGTTTACTGCTGACATGACCTTCGACGATATCGCTGACCTAATCGTGTGGCTATCTGAGCAAAAATAATCTGGTTTATAACCAATACACTCATTAGAACTCGAATAATTAAATGGGCGCTCAGGCGCCCATTTTTACGCCTTGGAGCATCCCAATGTATGCAGTAAGTGACTTTGCTGACTTTATCTGTGAGCTTGACCAACTAAAAGCAGTTAAGCGCCAGATAACCCTCCCCTGTGATGACTATCGACAGGAAAACTCCGCAGAACACAGCTGGCATGTTGCATTAATGGCAAATATGTTAAGTGAATATGCAGCTAAACCTATCGATATTACCCGTGTTATTCGCATGATCCTCATTCACGATATCGTGGAAATTGACGCTGGCGATATGTTCGCTTTCAATCATCAAAGTGACCATGACGCGCAAGCCGAGAAAGAGCTTGCTGCAGCCAAGCGCATTTTTGGGTTGTTACCGAGTCCACTGGATAATGAAATGCTTGAGTTATGGCTTGAGTTTGAAGCAGCCGAAACCGCAGATGCAGAATTTGCTAAAGCAATGGACCGAGTGCTACCTGTTTTTCAAAACATGAAAGACAATGGGGGAAGCTGGAAACGCCATTCAATTGCAAGAGAGAAAATTGAAAAACGTAATGCCCATTTAAAATCTTGCGCACCAGCGCTGTGGGACTACGTATTGCAGCAGCTAGATATAGCTGTTGAAAAAGGTTGGCTAAGTCAATAACGACTAAGCCAACCTAAATTTGATGTGGCTATTGCGCTACGCGGTATCTAAAAACTGATTCACCCTGCGATTAAAAACGGGTACCAACCCACATCCAAAAGCGGTTAGCATCTACTTTTATATCGCCCGCGTCATAAGTACCGTACTTGATACCGAAATTATACTTTCCAGCGAACTTCTTAGTATATTGAACGTTAATTTCGCTACCTAAATCGTCAACACCATTGCTGCTATCGTCTGCAGAAAAGTCATGGTAAGCCAATAACCATTTCCCCCCTGCTAAGCCTCCAGATAGTGAAAACTTAAGGTCTTTCAAACCCTGGGCAGGCGTACCCAAAAACTGATCGGTCCATCCATTGAATTTGTGTAGAGTAGCAAGGGGCGTTGCAAATCCGTACATGCCATCGTCTGAGCCTAAAATTTCGTAATCCACTTTAGCCGTTACGCCAGAGAATGTAGCAGCTAAATATGTATTAAGATAAGACGCATCAAAATCAGTGGCAGTTTCACCCGCACCAGCTTCGCTCGATTGAGTCGCAAATTCACCACCATAAGCCCAACTAACGCTATCGCCTTTCATTTTACCATCGTAGCTTACACCATAAGTATCTAGTGCGTTGTCAGTATCGTTATCAACTTCTAACAAATAAGCATAGGCCACAAATTTACCTATCTTAGATGTATAGGTTGCGTGAAGGATGTGGTCTTTTGAATCAAGATCAGCGGCCTCTGCAAAGATACGGTTGCGCTTGTACAAATAGCCATAGAAAAGCGCTAGATTGTCCGATGCTGCATATTTAGCACTTACGGCGTCGAAGGTCTGGCGGTCTTGTCTCCAGCCAACGTGGCCAACAAATCTGTGATCATCTAGCGTAATCACTTGGCGACCTACTTTGGCAGTGAACTTGTCCGTTTTATATTGAATAAAAGCTTGGTCAACTTCCGTTGTTTCAGGGTCGGCAATTACCGAGTATTCACCTACATTAAAGCCCGTAGGCCCTACGGTAAACTCGTCCTGCCCCATTACTATGCGGCTGTCTTCAACCTCGGCGGTAAATGAGAATCCATTAACACTTCCTGAGCTAAAGCCTAAACGCGTGCGCAAAGTCAAAGCGCTAGCATCTTCTAATGCATTGTCTTGATCAACTGACTCGTAGCGCAGGTTCAGGTCTGCCCATGCTTTTGAATCACTAAGAGCGGCGTGAATATCGGCAGCCATCGCGCTGCCGCCGAATACTGTCATAACAGATGCCGCTAGCACATTCATGCTTAATTTTTGTAACGTGTTCATGTGTATTCCCTATCGGTTTTGATTTTTATTAGCCAACACTTACCCAGCCAGCATTAAAACACTGGTTGAAAAGTGAAATTCGTAGGTTGTGGGCGGTGAAGCTACCGCCCTTATCAGATGCCGATAATGCTAGGCAGCATCTGATTTTTTAGCGTCTTTTTTTTCAGATGTCACCCCGCTGGGTTTTGATGATGCGCTATTAGCGCGTGAGGTAACGGTTTCAACCTTCTTCTGCTTGTCGTATAAGAAGGTCAGTACCTCATGTCGGTAGTGGTTGTATTGTTTATTATCTGCAAGTGCTAATCGGTCTCGTGGACGCGGCAACTCAATATCCAAGATTTCGCCAATAGTGGCCGCAGGACCATTGTTCATCATAACAATGCGGTCAGATAGCAATACTGCTTCATCTACATCATGCGTTATCATGATGACGGTATTACCTAAATCAGCATGAATTTCCATTAGCGAGTCTTGAAGGTGAGCGCGCGTTAACGCGTCTAGTGCACCGAACGGTTCATCCATCAGTAACACTTTAGGCTCCATAGCCAGCGCGCGCGCAATGCCCACTCGCTGCTTCATACCACCTGAAATTTCACTAGGCAGTTTGTCAAGAGCGTGGGTCATGTGTACAAGCTCTAAGTTATGCATGATCCAGTCACGCATCTCGCTTTTACTCTTGCCCCGCATGGTCGATTTAACGGCCAGCTCTACATTTTTATATACCGTAAGCCAAGGCAACAAAGAGTGATTTTGGAACACTACGGCGCGCTCTGGCCCTGGCTGCTTTACTTCAGCACCATCTAAAATTACACCGCCTGTAGTTGCTTGGTGCAAGCCGGCAATGATGTTCAAAACCGTCGATTTACCGCAACCCGAGTGACCAATTAATGACACAAATTCACCTTTGCTAATTTTAAGATTTACATCTTGAAGCGCAGTAAATGGCCCTTTCGGTGTTGGGAAGTCGATACCTACCTGCTCTAACTCTAAGTGTTTAGTGTGCATAAATTTCTCCTCAAAATTAGCGTAAGACGCTCGACTTATCCCAGCTTACCGCGCGCTGAATTGATAGCATTAAGCGGTCTAGCACGAAGCCGATGGCACCAATAGTGAGCACTGCCACCATGATTCTGGCTAACGACTCCGAGCTGCCGTTTTGAAACTCGTCCCACACAAATTTTCCTAAACCAGGATTTTGAGCAAGCATTTCGGCAGCGATGAGTACCATCCAGCCAATACCAAGCGACAATCGAAGTCCAGTAAAAATCATGGGAATAGAAGACGGCAGTACTATCTTGGTCAGGTGTGCAAAAGGGGTAAGCCGTAGCACTTTACTCACATTGATAAGGTCTTTCTCAATGTTTGATACGCCCACTGCCGTATTTATTAGGGTTGGCCACAAGCAGCAAAGTGAAACGGTAAAGGCAGACGTTACAAAGGACTTAGAAAAAGCTGGGTCGTCACTGACATAAAGCGCACTAACCACCATGGTAACTAACGGCAACCATGCTAGCGGTGAAACTGGCTTAAATAACTGTATCAGCGGGTTTATCGCTGTGTATGCCGATTTGCTTAAGCCACATAAAATACCCACAGGCACTGCCACTACAGACGCGATAAAAAAGCCAACCATGACGGTGTAAAGGCTTGTCCATATTTGGTCGAAGAAAGTAGGCGCCCCTGTGAACTCTCTAATTTTAGGCTGATATGTAGGGTCTTGCGCTACGCGCGCTGCATTTCTTTCTTCTTGACGTTGATAGAAAGCGTCCGCTTTTTCACGCTGAGCAACGTGCTCATCTACTAAGGCACCTGCTTGCTCAAAAACCTGTGCTGGGCCTGGAAACTGCCCTAACGACGTGTCAATACTCTTTGCAACGCCATTCCAAATGGCCAAGAACATTAGCAAGCCGATAACCGGCAACAGCAACGCAGGCGTGGATTGATATAAACGGCTCAACACAGAGTTGGCGTTTGACGGCGATGATGGAAGGCGAAGAATGGTTGTCATCTTGCTCATTGCTTGCTCCTGACTCTTTGTATGCGCTAATGCGCTGTGTAAGTGCCCCGCCTTCACAAAGGCAACGACGGGGCTGTTCTACAAGACACTTACAGTACAGTGTCGCCTTTAAGACCAATGTCGAACTGCTCTAAGTAAGCGTTAGGTTTGCTTCCATCAAACGTCACGCCATCAATAAATTCACTCTGAGGTGGTTTATAACCCGTTTCCGCTCCAAACTCAGGAAAGTCAGATGCTTTAGCCTTACCTTCTGCGATTAGCGCTTTAGCAGCCTGAGCATAAACCTCTGGTTTGTATACTTTTTTGGCCGTTTCTTTATACCATTCATCAGACTTTGCTTCTGAAATTTGGCCCCAGCGGCGCATTTGAGTGAGATACCAAATTGCATCACTGTAGTACGGGTAAGTGGCGTTGTAGCGGAAGAATACGTTGAAATCTGGTACTTCACGCTTGTCGCCTTTTTCATATTCAAAAGTACCTGTCATGCTGTTAGCCAGTACATCTTCGTCTGCACCAACGTAGTTGCTCTTAGCAAGAATTTTTACTGCTTCAGGGCGGTTAGCATTGTCGTTTTCATCTAGCCACATTGCGGCACGGATTAATGCTTTGACCACGCGGATATGAGTATTAGGGTATTTTTCAGCCCAGCCTTGGCTTACGCCAAATACTTTCTCTGGGTTGTTTTTCCAGATTTCATAATCGGTGATCACAGGTACACCAATACCTTTAAATACCGCTTGTTGGTTCCATGGCTCACCAACACAGTAGCCATAGATAGTGCCGGCTTCCATTGTCGCAGGCATTTGTGGTGGAGGCGTCACAGATAATAGTGCTTGAGCATCAATTTGACCTGCAGTATCCCCTTTATGCGGTGCGTAGTACCCAGGGTGAATGCCACCAGCAGCAAGCCAATAGCGCAACTCGTAGTTATGGGTAGAAACAGGGAATACCATACCCATGTTAAATGGCTTTCCTGCATTGCGATACTCTTCAACCACTGGCTTTAAGTAATCAGCCTTAATGGGGTGCACAGGCTTGCCATTTTCTTGTGGGATGTGCGCCTTCATTTTCTCCCAAATTTCGTTCGAGACAGTAATGCCATTACCATTTAGATCCATACTAAACGCGGTAACTACATGGGATTCCGTACCAAAGCCAATTGTTGCGCCAAGTGGCTGGCCTGCAAGCATGTGAGCGCCATCTAGCTGGCCATCAATAACGCGGTCAAGCAATACTTTCCAGTTAGCTTGCGCTTCTAATGTGACGTATAGCCCTTCATCTTCGAAAAAGCCTTTCTCGTACGCCACAGCGAGTGGCGCCATATCCGTTAGTTTTATGAAACCAAACTTTAGCTCTTCTTTTTCCGGCCAACCAACTGCAGGGGCTTGTGCTGAAACAGAAGTTGAAAACGTTGCTACAGAGACAACAAGTGCAGCACAAACGCTCGCACTCGCCGCCCTTAAGCGTTCAAATAGTGATGTTGTCTTTAACCCAGTCATACGTGTTCCTCGTAACCAAAAAAAAACCCACCTGCTATCGACATTAATCTGTCTAGCATGGTGGGCTTCGTTGCCGTGTTAGTAACATCGGAGTAATTACTAACGCATCAAATTGTTGTTGGTAAGTCAGGAATTCCCGCTCACACACCTCATCTTAAAGGGAGGTTATCTAAAAGCTTTAGCTTTAAAAACCATCTTTTATTATTGTTATAATCATTTGCCATAAATGCCGGAGAAGATGGAGCTTCCTTACTGCTCTCCATTGATTCCTGATAATTTTTCTTATTCACACTATGGTAAATGTTGTGCTGTACACACTGCCAAACAGTTGTGCCGCACTCGCTGCCTTATATGACAACGTTGATATTGCACGTATTGTTTAGCAGCGAGCGTGCCAAAATTTTAAACACCTGATAAATATAAGGTTTTCAAAAAAACCAACATTATCAAAAGGGATTGATTTATGATTTGGTGCACCAAAACGGTGGAGGTGTTCAACCATGGTGCGAGTGAGCGTGCACCATGGTTGGTCTAATACAACCTAAGTAAGTGAGATGTATATTATCTTCTATAGACGTTTAGTGAATTGTCCGATGGCGTTAACCACCTCATTGGCCCCGCCTTGAATCTCTTCCATCGCATGGCCGGATTGCGTTGAGTATTCAAGTGCCTCGCGAGCTTTTTCTTGCCCAGCTTCAATTAACTGAACCGCATTCTCAGTGAGCTTTCTGTTCTCAACCACCACGTTTACTATTTCTTCGGTTGCGCTGCTTGTCCGTGAAGCCAATTGTCTGACCTCGTCAGCAACGACAGCAAACCCTCTACCTTGATCACCCGCACGAGCCGCCTCAATAGCCGCGTTCAGCGCAAGTAAATTTGTTTGGTCAGCAATTCCGCTGATACTTTTTACCAAATCAGCCACTTTCTGAGATTGCTCATCGAGGTCTTTGATCCCTTCGCTCGCATTACCCATTTGTGTTGTAAGCTCATTCATTGCTTTTACTGTGGCATTCAGCACTTCATTGCCTTTGCGCGCCTGCTCACCCGTTTCTTGCGATATATTAAACGCCACGTTTGCCGCTTCAGAGATGGCGAACTCACGCTGCATTTGCTCGGTAATTACCGTGGCAAACTTAACGACTTTATAAAGATTGCCGTCCTCATTTCTGATTGGGTTATAAGAGGCTTCTAGCCAAACTTCGTTTCCTCTGCTATCTATTCGTTTAAACCTTCCGGACTCCAATTTCCCTGCGGCTAGATCGCGCCAGAAATGTTTATACTCTTCGGAATTAGCTTCTTCTTCTGTACAAAAAACCCTATGATGCTTACCTTCTATTTGCTCTATGGTATAGCCCATACCTTTAAGAAAGTTTTCGTTCGCTGTTATTATCGTTCCATCTAAATTAAACTCAATAACTGCCGATGATCGGTGAAGTGCGGCAATCATATCGCGCAATTCGTTACTTTGAGTGATGTTTCGCGTTTGCTCTGCCATGTAGAAAGCAATGTATTTTACATTTCCATACGCATCGTCAACGGGCTGCACAATACCTCGCACCCACATTTCTTGCCCCTTTGCATCCTGAAAGCTGACCGCACCGTGCCAATGGCGATGGGTTTTAATAGCGCCTAGCATGTCCTGTGCCGCAGGCTTTTGAAGCATACTTTGACTCATTATGCTTTCCAGCGTCTTCCCTTCCAAATTACCTGACGAGTACCCGGTGGCTTGAGAGCATAAGTCGTTTATTCCGTTCACTTTACCGTTTGCACTTAACTCGATGTAAAGCATCTCTTCACGAAGCTCTTCCTGAACAGTTCGATATGCCTCAATTTCTTTTTGCAAACGCGAGTTTTCTGCTATCAACTCTTTATTTTTGAAAAACATTCTGTGCTCCTGATAATCTAAGCTTCTCTCACTGTTCAGCCCTTAAACCCTTTGCGCTCCCCAAATTAAGGTAAGATATGGTAATACACAATTAGTGACGATGAGTGCCTGAAGCTATAAGCTTTTTTTACTTTTGATTAAAGATAGCAGAGGAAAGAAAAATTTTTAGAAACTAACGAAAATAAAATAAAGTAAAAGCGTTGAAGCATTTCTTTTAATAAAAGTCCCTTTTCTTTGAAATCAAAGGAAGTAAGTTTCAAGCTTGCCATGATCGTCGACTACGGAAGCGATGTGTATACGCAGCAGTTTCGTCCATTAGATTTAGCGTCATACAATGCTTTGTCAGCGGCATTTAAAATCGTTGTTAGCGCCCAACTATCGTTTTTAGCAAATTCAACCGTTGCAACGCCTAAACTGACAGTTATTGCGGGGGCAATCGGGTTTTTACTATGCGCTATTTTTAAAGCTTCAATGGCTTTTCTAATCTCTTCAGCTTTAACTCTTGCTCCTTTTTCATCGGTATCGGGTAAAATGGCAACAAACTCTTCCCCGCCATAACGAGCGCAAAAGTCGGTGTTGCGTGCTACTACATTATTCAATTCTACGGCGACCGCTTTTAAACACTCATCGCCTTTAGTATGGCCGTAATTATCGTTGTATAACTTAAAGCTATCAACATCCAACAAAACCATTGTCAATGGCCACTTGTGACGTTTTGACATCGCCATCGCTTTTTCCATTTCCATCTCGAATGCCCGTCGATTGGGAATGTGAGTCAGTGGGTCGCTTAGGGACAAACGAGTGAGTTCTGCTTCTTGGTTTTTCACTCTTTCAAAATATAACGCAAAGGTCTTGGCTAGACGTGAAATTTCATCATTGCCTTCAAACCTAACCACTTCCTCACTACTTTTCTCGACCAGATTCGTTAACGCTATCAAGCGCATAATTATGCGCTTATAAATGTAAACGATTATGGCGCAGCATATAAACATGACAATTAAAGACAAAGCTACCGAAAGCCTAATTTGTTTTGCAACCGCTATGTTTGTGTCTAATGCATATGAAGAGGTATTTTGGGTTACAGATGAAGCGCTAAACTCGATGTTTGATGCCACTTCTTCGGCCAAGTGTTCAACAAAACTGCCACGACCTCTAGAGCGTCCTCTTATGCGCATTACGTTAGCTTGCTTATCTATCATACCCCATTTACCAAGCACCCCTTCTTCAAGCGTATTCACTAGTTCACGGCTTCGCTTATCCAATGACGATGTTCGAAGTGCCGCAATACTTTTCTCTATGCTATCCTCAAGCTTTCTCAATTCGTGCAGTTGAAACTGCTGGTTGATTTGCGCTATTTGCAAAACTAAAGGAACTAGGCTCTTAGAAGATTGAAGACCATCATACTGTCTGTTTTTTCCTTCAAATATGCTATTTAGATAGGCAAACAATACTTCTCTTTCCACCCTCACTTCTTTTTCTACATCAATACGCTGGCGTACCAGCTCATTAAGTTCCTGTATTTCTAAGGTGAGTACTTTTAGTTGTGTCGCAAGATATTTATCACTTTGTTCCACATTTGAATTAGATGAATTTAAGCGTTCAATGGTTTCGTCGAGTTGCGTTTTAATGATACGTCGCGACGATTGACTTTCAGAAGAGGTCAATCGTGCTGAAAGAGAAATCAAATGTTGAACTTCACGAGTTATTTCAGTTGCTTGGCTGAGCGTGGGGATAGAAGACGTGGTGATATCGTCAAGCACTTTTCGCACGTCATTTAAGCGCAGCAGCGACAACACCAGTATCAAAAGAAAAAATCCCATTACACTGCATTGCGCAATGATAAACAGATATAAGGTCTTTTTCTTATGCTGCATCGGCTCAACCGCCTTTTGCCATATTTATTATGCGGTTATCAGTTTCAGGCTTTATATCGTATTGATTGATGATGGCCTGCATCACAAGGTCTGATATTTGGGGAGGACGGGTGCTCATGGCCGGGCGCTTTTGAGTATTCTTCAACGCATAGAAGCCGTCTCCGCCATTAGCCAAAAAGTTACTTGTAGCCAGTGAGTAGGTTTTCGATTCATCTATTCGCTTTCCATTAATCGTGACATTCTTTACTCGTTGAAGCACTTTGGCTGAAGGGTCGAAACTATAAGACATACCCGATACATGAGGAAAACCGCCTTTTAAGTTTTGATATTGTGAAAGCCCTTCTTCCAGAGCTTGGATTAACTGAGCGCCCGTTATATCCAAAGCCACAACATGTGCACGAAATGGCATTTCAGTGACAATGTCTTGCCGAGTTATTGGTGTACCTGCCTGATATTGTTTGTTGCCTCGAATGCTGCCGCCATTTATCAAGGCAATGTCAGTCTTCGCATAGCGTTTAATGGTATCAGCGACAAAATTTACAAACGGGTTTTCTTCACGTCTCACTGCTTTGCGCGCAGTCGAAACGGCAATCTTCCATTCGCCAATCTGGATATTTAACAACCGCTTTAGACGCGCTTCGTATTCAACGAGTTGTTCATTTAACTCTGCGTCAGCCTCTATATCTTCTAACGGCTGTTCGGTATACGACGTTGCTAACCACCCAGCATTTTTCATAAAGCTAGCAACGACAGCGGTGCCCTGCTGCGTAAGTACCATACTATTAGGATGACGTGTAGTTTCGAGCATATGTTTCTCGTCTAAGCGACTGTCTGTTATAAAAGCGACATCAATGATGCGTTTGTTTAACATGGTATTTATAAAAGGGAATGGGTAGGAATAGTGCAGCAAAACGATATCCGCGCCTTCCTGACGCAGTCTCCTAGACTCCTCCATAATGGCCTTTTGAGGAGGCGTTATAATAATATCAGATAATTGGTACTCCTCTATCACTCTCTCATGTAAAACTGATATAACACCAAGAGTTAATTCTTCTTTTTCAACAATTACAGAAGTGTGCAGGCCGTCAGGGGAGCGCCCCATCCGGTTATCTATCACGTTGCTGGTTACCAATGGAAAGGCAGCCTCATAAGAACGAAGAGACAACTCATCTTCATAGAAACTAAATTCTCTTTTTGTGACCCCCATCACATCTGGCTCAAGGGAATTGAGGATATCAATAATGTGGGAACCACGGTCAAACGAGGATAGCGCGCTCGGTCCAATTGAACCGCCGCCGAAAATGAAGAAGACAGTATCACTATTTTGCCGCTGCTGTTTTACGAGGGTCTGTAGATTAGCGTAACGCCCTGTGCGGGAATCGCTAATATTAGGCATATCTGCGGTTAGAACGAAAGTTACGCTAGAGGTTGCATCCTGCTCTCGATTTTCAGATACAGCATATCCTGCTCGAAATAAGAGCGACAAGCTAGCTAAAAAGACGAGCCATTGCGTGATTCGCATAACACTACTTAAGGAGACTTTGCTAATACTATTAACAAGTATAGCAATGATTAAGTCAATGCGACGATTGACTATTTTCCTCAATCAAGAGGGTTTTACGCCCCCCGCGGTTAAGCTTCTATTTAGTAGGCAGCTAACACGGGCTATTCGACCAATACTCGGGACGTGTGATCTTTGATGGAGTTAAACGGTTATTACACCGAACGATTAAAACGGCGTTGAGCTTTTATCGCGCTGTGCCCAAAGCTGCCTTGCCTGCGATAAGGCATCTGCGACATCACACTTTTGTAACAGCACTAAATAGCTGGCAAGTGTACTCAAAATGGCTTGTTCACCATAAAGGCTACTCGCGTTACCCGCCCACACATCAAGCATATCGCCTACCTTCATCTCTTTGTCTTTGAGCGCCCATTTGTCAGCAACCACCGGCATTATTACTTCTTCGGTCTCACCATTTCGGGTAATAAATAGTTCAGTTTCCCGCTCACCATTAACTTCAGGGTCTCCGCCGTCACCACGAAAGCAAAGCGCGTCGATAGAAGGATAATTT
Source organism: Alteromonas sp. 5NW40-0090 (assembly GCF_057552975.1). Taxonomy (NCBI): domain Bacteria; kingdom Pseudomonadati; phylum Pseudomonadota; class Gammaproteobacteria; order Alteromonadales; family Alteromonadaceae; genus Alteromonas; species Alteromonas sp. 5NW40-0090. Next base: position 100,297 of record NZ_BAAJLT010000008.1, on the reverse strand, counting down.
TCGTTAACGCGGCAGTGTTTGTGGTCAAGGTGCATATGATAAACGCCCTGTACGCAAAATTGTGCAGCGGTGGGATTCAACAACCTTGCAAGCGTATTTGCGCATGAACGCAGACCAAATACCTCGCGAAGTTTAATAATTGTGTCGAGCGCAGGCAGCAAATAAGACAAGTCAAGGTAAGTCACTCCTTTTTCAGTTAACTGCTGTTTGGCATCCGCAATGCTGCTAACTTCAGGCAGGCCCAATTGGGGTAACGCTATACTTGCATAAAGGCGCCCCGAACCCGGTTCATGAGCACCGTGAAGCATAACCGAGTAACCATTGTTGGCCAGTACCGCTACGGCCAATAAGTACCACGGTAACTGGCGACGCTTTCCCGCATAGCAGCCAATATCTAACGTGGGGGTGAGGGTTTTAACTTCTGGCTCTATCAGCTCTCTGCATGCATCGACAAAGCCAATAACTTCTTCTGGTGTTTCTTCACGGGTACGAAGCAACATAAGAAATGCGCCGCGTTGATCGCCTGTCACTTCATTGGCCAACACCATTTTCATGGCATGGTAAGCTTCATCACGGGTGAGGCTACGCCCTCCTTTTTGGCCCTTACCAATAATTTTTATGTAGTCGCTAAATGGTTGCTGCATGCTCGGATGAATGTAGTAGAAGAGTATTTACCTGTTGACGAGACTCTACCACCTTTCCAAATATAAGTAACGTAGGCCCTGTTAAATTTGCAGCGTTAACTTTGCTATAAATATCGGCAAGCACGCCAGTAATTACGCGCTGTTCAGGAGACGTGGCATTTTCAATTGCCGCTACGGGCCATGTATTCGGCACCTTATTGTGAACCAAGCCTTTGCATAACCCTTCTAGTCGGCTTAGCCCCATATAAACTACCATGGTTTGCTTCAATACATTTTGCGCCATGGCTGCCATTTCTGGCCATTGTTCCGCGTCTTTAAAATGTGCCGTCATAAAACTCACCGATTGAGCACAGCGCCTATCAGTTAAAGGGATCCCCGTATAGGCTGACACGCCCGATGCCGCCGTAATACCAGGAACAATAGCAAAAGGGAGGTGGGCTTTTGTTAGCGCGTCGGTTTCTTCGCAAGTTCTTGCAAATAAGGCTGGATCACCACCTTTTAACCGCACGACAGTATGCCCTTCACTTGCCAATTCAACGACGCGTTTGCAAATAGCATCCTGAGTAAAGCTGTGCTTTTTGCAGCGCTTCCCTACATACTCTTTCACCACTTTAGAGGGAATTAGTGCAAGAATATCTTCGCTGACTAAAGCATCGAACAGCACGACATCGGCTTGCTGGAGCAGACGAAGCGCTTTTAAAGTGAGTAACTCTGCATCGCCCGGTCCAGCACCTACGATATACACGTGTCCCTGTTTACGACATTCATTGTGTCTAGTTGCTGACTTCAACCACTTATCTAGGTACGAATGCTCAGATGAAGATTGAGCATTCGCAGAGCGCTGGCTTGTGGTTTTAGTCGAGGTTCTCGCCAAAATAGCTTCGCGAGTAAACAGATTAAGAAAAGATTTCTGCGGTTTAAATAAGGTGCGCAAAAACAGTAACGACCAACTAGATGCAATTGACATAATTTAACGCTCCTATACAGATTGGGTTTCAATGACTAAATGCTTGTCTATAAGCTGAGACAAGGCGGGCTTGCACGAGCCGCAGTTGGTACCGCATTTTAACTGCTCTCCTAGACTAGCTACTGTGGAACAACCGCCGTTGATGGCATCTGTTATGGTCTTTTCTCGCACTTCAAAGCAGCTACAAACCACGTCACCATTTAAAAATACGTCGTCGACTTGGCCTCGCAATAAGTTGCGCTGAGTCTCTACCGAAATAGGTGTATTTAAGAGGCTGGCAAGCCATGCGTTAGGCACTGACCATGTACTTTCTGGGTGTGGCGCTGCCAAGGCTTTTGTCGTATTTTCCGGCTTATCGCCTAAAAACGCAGCGAAACAGAGTACGTCATCGACAAGTGCTAAGCATACTGAGTATGCATGGTGATGAAACTGCATTAGCACTGCGTTTTGCGGTAGAAGAGGTATTAATGCTTGTGCAAACTCTCTACGGCCTTTATTCAAAGCAACATTCAATACTGATAATGCTGCATCCGAGTTACTTACAGGTGAAGACGCCTCTGTGCTTTCAAGCGGTGTTGTATTCCAGTAATCACATACATGCTTTAGCGCGTCTTCATATGAGGAGCTAAGCTCTGAATTATTTGCTGATTGGCTTACTGATGAAACAAAGAGCTTACCGTAGGTAGTAAAAGTAACTGGCGCGATAGCAACCGCCGCGTGCTTTAACTCAGGTTGCCCTGAAATAGGGTCTACCGCGCTGGCGTAAAGTGCGCCTAGTTTACTGTGCGAACCCCATTGCGCCGACCAGTGAATGGGGATGAACACCTCCCCTTTGCGCATATCCGTATCTGCTTTAACCGGATAGATAACAGGAGCGTCTTTACATACTGCACTTGAAAGAGAAACAAGATCTCCGCTTTCAACGTCCAATTCAGCAGCGTCTTTAGGGTTGATATGCACGTAAGCACTTGGCATATGCGCCAGTAACTTTGCCGCTTTACCCGTGCGCGTCATGGTATGCCACTGATCTCGTGCTCGCCCGCTGTTCGCAACAAAAGGGTAAGCGTTCGACGTAATCTGCATTGGCGCTTTGTAAGCTACAGGAATAAGTTTAGCTTTGCCGCTAGGGGTTGAAAACCGTTTGTCTTCGAAAGGACGTTTACTGGTAAGGCTAGGGTTAGATTTAGAATTAGCATTGGCCGTATTCTCAGCTTTTGTAACTGTTTGAAAAGGCCACTGCAAAGGCGATAGCCCATTGTATTGAGCTTCACTTAACGATTGTAAAGGTGACAGGTCTAACTGACGCTTACCGTCATTTTGATAGCCGGTTAGCCCAGCGTATTCAACGAATATTTGCGACGGATGGGTAAAGCTAAATGCCTCGCCAAAGCCCATTTTACCCGCCACTTCGCAAAGTATTTGCCAGTCGTGTTTTGCACTGCCTGGTGGAGGCAATATACCGCGCTGACGTGAAATACGGCGTTCTGAGTTTGTCACTGTGCCGTCTTTTTCCGACCAGCCGGTCGCAGGGAGGGCTATGTGCGCGTAGTTTAGTGTATCGTTGGACTCAACAATATCAGACACTACAACCATGTCACATTTTGAAAGTGCGCGCTCAACTTGACCGCGATTCGGCATACTGACAACAGGGTTAGTCCCCATTATCCAAACAAATTTCACCTTACCTTCTTCAATGGCATTAAATAGGTCTACCGCTTTAAGCCCCTGCCCTTTAGGCATAACAGGGGCGTTCCAATAGGTTTTAACAGTGCTGATATGCTCAGGGTTTTCAAGGTCCATGTGTGCAGCCAGCATATTAGCTAAACCACCCACTTCGCGGCCCCCCATTGCATTGGGTTGGCCAGTAATAGAAAACGGACCACAACCGTCTTTGGCAATTAAATCCATAGCTAAGTGACAGTTGATAATAGCTTGGGCTTTGTCCACACCGGCAGAAGACTGGTTTACGCCCATAGAATAAAAAGTAATGGCGCTAGAGGCTTTGCAGAAGGCATCGAAAAAGGCCTTAATGCTGTTAATGTCCAGGTCGCATACTTCAGCAACTTCATCTAATGTTAGGGCATTTGCTCTTTTAAGGGTTTCTTCAAGTCCCTCGGCGTAGCTCTCAACAACGGATTTGTCTATACAACCTTGTGCGTTTGCATAGCTGAGTAAACCATTAAATAGCGCCACGTCGCTACCCGGCTTTAATGGAAGGTGTAAATCGGCAATGGTACAGGTTTCGGTTTTGCGCGGGTCAACAACAATGACCTTCATATCAGGGTTTTTCAGCTTTGCTCGCTGAATGCGTTGAAAAAGCACTGGGTGCGCCCACGCCGCATTACTTCCGGTGATCACCAGTAAATCTGTACATTCCAAGTCGGTGTAATCGCAAGGCACCACGTCTTCACCGAACGCACGCTTGTACGCGGCAACGGCCGATGACATACATAGGCGTGAATTCGTATCGATATTGGAACTGCCGATGTAACCTTTCATAAGCTTATTGGCAATGTAATAGTCTTCGGTGAGAAGCTGACCTGATACATAAAAAGCAACGGCATCCGCGCCATACTGCGCAATGGTAGATGTGATCTTATCCGCAATCACATCGGTGGCCGTGTCCCAATCCACCGATTGACCTGCTATGGTTGGGTGAAGCAAACGTCCGTTTACGTCGTTTGTTTCAAGCAGGTTTGTTCCTTTAACACACAATCTTCCATAATTGGCGGGATGCTCTGGCGTGCCTTTAACAGTGTCCAGGGTTATGGCACGCGGGCTTACGTTGCAACTGATATCTACACCACACCCTACGCCGCAGTATGGGCATGTTGTTTGTCTTAATTGTTCAGACATCATGTCGGGTTGTCGTGTAGCCATATTCATTTCATTACCTTTTTCGATTTCACAGCTTTTGAATGCATTTTGCTAGAAGGCTTTATTCATGTGGGCGTTCAAATAAAGGTAGTTTGCTTAAACGCCGACAAAAACCTTTTCGCCCTCTACCTTTACAGCGTAAGCCGTGACAGAAACATCATCGTGTTCTTTACACAGCCCGGTTTCTAAAAAGTAATGCTCTTTGTATAAAGGCGAAGCAACAACAGGCGCACCGCCTATCGACCCTAGAAGCCCGCGATAGAGTACGTTTGCTTTACCAATAGGGTCGTAGTTACTAATGGCGAAAACCTGGGTTTCGCCGTTTATCTTTAAACTGAAAATTGCCACTTGCTGTGAGTCGACAAGGGCGCAAACCCCACTGTTTGTCACTAAGTCGTTCGTCTCACAAACATAGTGCCATTGCACTTGCTGTGGTTCTGACGCCATTACATTTTGCGCAGCTGTCATAATTTGATTCTCCTAACAGGGTTGATAAGCCAGTGGCTATACCATAGAGACAGGAATGAACTGATCTTTACCTGCTACTTTTTCAGCTTCAGTAGCTGGGCGAACCTGGCCTCGCTCTGAAACAAACTGGATATTGGTGTCGCTAGCATTGCTGTTTACGAATTGACGGAAACGTTTGCGCGACTCAGGGTTTTCAATGGTGGTTTTCCATTCGCACTGATAAGCATCAACCACAGCATCCATCTGTGCTTCAAGCTCACCATTAATGCCAAGAGCATCGTTTATCACAACGTCTTGCAAGTAAGCTAACCCACCTTCTAAGTTGTCCATCCACACCGATGTGCGCTGTAGGCGATCAGCCGTTTTCACGTAGAACATCAGCACGCGGTCGATATACTTAATAAGGGTTTCGGTATCTAGGTCGGTGGCAAACAGGTCTGCATGTCGAGGCTTCATGCCGCCATTCCCGCAAACATACAGGTTCCAGCCTTGCTCGGTAGCAATAACGCCAATGTCTTTGCTTTGGGCTTCTGCGCACTCACGGGTACACCCCGACACTGCAAATTTAATCTTATGTGGCGCACGTAAGCCTTTGTATCGGTTTTCTAAATCGATAGCGGTTCCTACAGAGTCCTGTACACCGTAGCGACACCAGGTGCTTCCCACACACGACTTCACCGTGCGCAGCGCCTTCGCGTAGGCGTGGCCGGTTTCAAATCCACCAGCAACGAGTTTTTCCCAAATATCGGGTAACTGCTCTACGCGTGCACCAAATAAATCAATGCGCTGACCACCAGTGATTTTCGTGTACAAGTTGTATTCTTTTGCCACTTCGCCCAACAGTATCAGTTTTTCAGGCGTAATTTCCCCGCCCGGTACACGTGGTACAACCGAATACGTACCATCTTTTTGCATGTTGCCAAGGTAAATATCGTTGGTGTCTTGTAGTGGAAGATGTGAAGACTTAAGAATGTAGTCGTTGTACACCGAGGCCAAAATTGAGCCAACTGCAGGCTTACAAATTTCACACCCTAGACCTTCACCATGTTGCTCTAATAGCTCGTCAAAGGTGCGAATGCCGTTTACCTTAACAATGTGAAAGAGTTCTTGTCGGGTGTAATTGAAGTGCTCACATATAGCTTTTGATACTTCCACACCGCGCTTTTCAAGCTCGCTGTCTACCACATTTTTAAGCAGGGCGGCACAACCACCACACCCTGTGCTGGCTTTGGTTTCACCTTTCACATCGCCAACGCTACAACAGCCACCTTCGATAGCTGAAACAATGTCGCCCTTAGTCACGTTTAGACATGAACAAATAGAGGCCGTGTCTGGAAGTGCATCGGCACCTAATGCTGGTGCAGCATCAGAAGATGGCAGAATCAGGCTTTCTGGGTGTTCAGGCAATTCGATATTATTAAGCGCATACTGTAGGAGCGTGTCGTAGTCACTGGTATCACCTACAAGGACCGCACCAAGTACATACTTTTGCTCGCTATCTACCACCAGCTTTTTATACACGCCCTCGGGCTGATTTAAGTAGGTGTAGCTAAGCGCTCCGTCTGTGCGTTCATGGGCATCGCCAATTGAGCCCACTTCTACGCCCATAAGTTTGAGTTTAGTGCTCATATCTGCGCCAGCGAACTCTGCATCGCCACCTGTGATATGACTCACTGCGGTACGTGCCATGGTATAGCCTGGTGCAACAAGACCAAAGATTTTGTTATCCCACAGCGCACATTCACCCACAGCGTAAATGTTTGGATCAGACGTTACGCAATGGTTATCTATAACAATACCGCCGCGCTCGCCAAGTGTTAATGCCGACTTTCTGCCAAGCTGATCGGAAGGTCGAATACCAGCAGAAAAAAGTATCATATCGGTTTCAAGTGCAGTGCCGTCAGCAAACACCATTTTATAGCGACAGGTATCACCAGCCTCTATAGTTTGGGTTGCCTTTTGGGTATGAACTGTAACGCCCAATGCTTCAATTTTATCTTTTAAAACGTTACCACCAGCTTGATCTAGCTGTACCGCCATAAGCTGCGGGGCAAACTCAACCACGTGGGTATCTAGACCGGCTTGTTTAAGTGCGTTAGCTGCCTCTAAACCTAAAAGTCCACCACCAACAACAACCCCTACTTTGCTCACCGCCGCTGACGCTTCAATAGCGAGTAGGTCGTCAATGGTGCGATACACTAAGCAATGCTCTTGTTCGTTGCCTGGAATAGGTGGAACAAATGGGTATGAGCCCGTGGCTAGCACTAGCTTGTCGTAGCTAAACACCTGCCCTTCCGACGTCGTCACTTTATTATTGTCACGGTCTATATCCGTCACCAAGGCATTGGTGACTACGTTTACGCCCCATTCGGCGTACTGAGCGGGAGTAGTAAGCGCTAAGTCATCAGCACTCGCGCCGCTAAAAAAAGACGACAGATAAACGCGGTCGTACGCAAGGCGTGACTCGCCGCATAAAACGGTTATTTCTACATTGGCATCGCTTTGGTGAAGCTGCTCAACAAAATGATGCCCCACCATGCCGTTGCCTACGACGACAATTTGCGTTTTTGAGTCCAATGAAGTCATGATATTCCCCTTTTTTCGGGACAAAAAAAAGCCCGCTTCAACTTTCGTTGATGCGGGCTTCGTTGCCTATTTTGCTAGTACTGACACTTAAGATCAGCATGCTCTAGCTAACACATTTTACGGAGTGCTATAAATCACACAATTTTTCAGCGATTGACACAAATCACCAAAACACACTTTACGCTTATAGCTATCCAAGTTCAGTGCCAAAACCGTAATCCATTGTTTTTATTTGATTTACTAAAAAACAGGTATTATTCAGTCTTCACAGCTGCACCAAACAAACGCAAACCTGTGTTCACTTGGTGCATTAAGCGCTATCAAATTAATTAGGCCAGTTTATCCGTTGCTACGCGGTAGCGAGGGTCTTCAACCACGTTAATTTCAACAAATTTGTCGGCCTTGCGAAGCAGTGAACGACACTCATCGCTGATATGGCGAATGTGTAGCTTCTTACCTTGCTCCTCGTATTTATCTGCAAGGGTATCTAGTGCGTCGATACCTGATGAATCCCAGATACGAGAGTCTTTAAAATCGATAACGACATCTTGTGGGTCGTTAGCGATATCAAATAAGTCTTTGAAATGCGATACCGAGCCAAAGAACAGCGGGCCATCTAGTTCATAGACTTTCCAGCCGTCGTTATCAATATGCGACTTCGCCTCTATATGACGGGCGTGTTTCCATGCAAATACTAGGGCTGAAACGATAACACCAACAACAACGGCAATCGCCAGGTCGGCGATAACGGTAACCCCAGTCACTAGGAATAGTACAAAGGCATCTTCTTTATTTACGCCGCGAATAATTCTGAATGAGGCCCACTCGAAGGTAGCAATTACCACTACGAACATTACGCCAACAAGAGCAGCAAGCGGGATCATTTCAATAAGCGGTGCGGCAAATAGAATGAAGCCCAATAGTACAAGTGCGGCAGTAATACCGGATAAGCGACCACGGCCGCCAGAGTTTATATTGATCATGCTTTGACCAATCATGGCACAACCGCCCATACCGCCAAAGAAACCGTTTACGGTATTTGCAACGCCTTGGCCAACGCACTCTTTGTTGCCGCGTCCGCGGGTATCGGTCATTTCATCAATTAATGAAAGAGTAAGAAGCGACTCAATAAGACCAACCAAGCAGAGAATTACTGAGGTTGGTAGTACTATCATAAATGTTTCCCAAGTGAACGGAACCATAGGAATAGCGAAGCTAGGAAGCTCGCCAGCAAGTGTTGCAGTGTCGCGCTGGTCAGCCGGTAGCAAGTCACGAACAAAGTCGATTACCGTACGTGCTTCTAAGTCGAGGCCGTGTACTAATGCGGTTACAGTAACAATCGCTACTAGCGAGGCAGGAACGGCTTTTGTGAGCTTAGGCAGTAAATAAATAATGGCCATGGTTAACGCTACAAGCCCTAGCATCCAGTACAGCAGTGTACCTTCCATCCACTGAAGCTCTCCAGCAGCGTTGGTGACTTTAAACTGACCTAACTGAGCTAAGAAAATAACGATAGCAAGACCGTTTACAAAGCCAAGCATTACCGGATACGGCACTAAGCGGATAAACTTTCCAAGCCTGAATATACCGCACATGATTTGCAGCAAGCCGGCTAAAATAACCGCGGCGAATAGATATTGCACACCGTGTTGGGCAACCAGTGCCACCATTACAACGGCCATGGCGCCGGTAGCACCAGAAATCATTCCAGGGCGACCGCCAATAGCAGACGTAATCAAACCCATCATAAAGGCCGCGTATAGACCTATCATTGGTTCTACGCCGGCTACAAATGCAAATGCTACGGCTTCAGGGACCAGGGCAAGTGCCACTGTAATACCTGATAGCACATCGTTCTTAACGTTGCTGTCTTTACTGGTAATTAAATCGAACATGTTCTCTCAGAAGCTAAGATGTTAAACACAACAACCCACCGTGGCGTAAACCGCGTGATAGCAGTACACCAAGTAGGCAGGATAATTTTTCGGCGATTCTATCACCATTGCAGCTTAAAATCTTTTAATAGATTGTTACGAGTGTATAAACACAGGTCAAAGGGCGTGGCTGACCATCTAGCAGCGCAGAAGTCTCTTTACGTCTTACCCATACAGCTTCTCGATTTAGCTTCAGGCACGCTAAATTTTTGCGCCTTTGCTGACAAGAGGCCTCTTACATGGCATCGTATTGCAGTATTTTATAACCTAGCCCATCGGGGCGCTTAGCTCATAGCATTAGCTCGCTACTTTGCGCTAAGTTGCACATGATGATAGGGCAATGATGTAAGGCATAAGTCTTATTTAACGAGGAGTTTACGTGGTACCTTATATTCTTACCATTTTGTGCGTGTTAGTGGCAGGCGCTATTCATTGGATGTCGCCAAAGGCTTATTGGAAAGCCACCATTATGTCTACCGCCGTTATCTTATTATTTTCTGTCGCCGCGCTATTTATTTTTCAGGCTTCTGGAATGCTTGTGAGCGAACATACTGGGGAAAGTGCAGACTTCTCAGGGCAAATGCTCACCATTACTACTATGATTGCCTTCTTTGGCTTCTTGATTTCTCTCTTTGTCGGCTGGTTTCTCCGCGTGGTTAGAAACTAGCTTTTGAAATTAGATCTAAGCATCTGCAGGCGGGTTGCACCACTAAAGTGCAATTCCGCTTGCGCACTCTCTTAAAGTGCCCGTCATCTTTCACTCATCAAATTACAGTTAATTCTGCTTAATACCTATAAGAGTCACATCTGTTAAGCATTCAACGGATTACACTCGCCTCCAAACCTTGCATAACTACATTCTTATAAACAGGGCATAAGTGTTGCTTAATTTATTGTGCTTTAAAGCATTATTTCGCAAACAACTATCAACAAAAAAGCGAATTGGGTAAACCAACATTTAGCAAGGCCTTTTATGCTGCACGAACCTGAACAAACCATTGCGCTTTGTAGCGATGCGACCAAACGTTTTTTGCTGGCCGCAAAACATGCAGAAATCACTGTATTAGAACAGCTTTCTAGTAACTGTCGTATTGTTATTGCGGTTCGTGAGCTCATACATGAACTGCAAAAAGAGCGCGGAGCCAGCAATATCTTTCTTGCGTCTAAAGCCGAGCGCTACCAAGTTGAGCGAATGCAGTATGTCAGTGCTAGTGAACAAGCAGAGTCAATGTTAAAAAGCCATTTGAAGTCTCTTTACTTAACTGATGAGATCACCTCTGGCAACCCGCGCCTATTAAGCAGTATTACTTTAGCCATGCAGGCGACAGACTACTTGCCACGCTTAAGAGAACAAGTCGATAAGCAACAGTTAACGCCACTGGAATCAACACGGGCCTACAGCCGTTTAGTGGCAAGTTTACTTACTGTCATTTTTGAAGCAGCAGATATCGCGAGCGATCCAACTATTACCCGTTTGCTGGTTGCTTTGTTCAATTTTATGCAGGCCAAAGAATATGCAGGGCAAGAGCGAGCGTGGGGGGCAATTGGTTTTGCAGAAACCCATTTCGACGCGCGCCTATGTGAAAAACTAGCCGCACTTCAGCAAGCCCAAGAACATCACTTCAATATATTTTGTGAGTTTAGCTGTATGCCTCACAAAGCGGCATTGGAAGAATTAAATAAAAGCCCCGCTGCAATAGATATTACACAGCTTAGAAATATGATCGCGCAGCTTGGCGACGGCAGTCCGATTGCCGGTGAAATATCAGAAGTTTGGTTCGATGTAGCGACTCGTCGTATAGATGCAATGCAGGGTATCGAGGTAGCACTGACCGAAGCCTTAACACAGCAAGCTAACAGTAAAGTAGCCAATGCAAAAAATGAAATGGCAAATCATCAACAGTTACTTACACGCTTTAACGATGAGCACGCCAATGATGGCTCGCCGCTCACCTTACTGTTTGACCCTAGCATGCCGGGCTTAGCAGAAGATACAAAAGACGACGAGAATAAAACGCTGTCACTCAGCGAGCAAACTAAAACACTGTCAGCCCACCGCTCTTTCTATGACTTACTACGCTCTCAAGCCCAGCATATAGAAGACATGGAGCGAGAGCTTGAAGAAGCTAAACGTGCAATTCAAGATCAGAAGCTGATAAGCCGAGCAAAGCTGGTAGTTATGGAGCAATTTGGACTAAGCGAAAACAATGCGTATCGCCGACTGCAAAAACAAGCCATGAGCGAAAATACAACCATAGCCGCTATTGCCGCTAAAATAGTAGATATTACTACAAAAAACTCAGCCGCAAGGTAAGCATAAATCATTGCTGATGTTGTGCTATCAAGCAGCGCTACTGTCACTAAGTTACAGCAGGCACTACATTTTAGTTTTACATTAAGCTAACGACTTATTTAAGTTCGAACACCTGCTCTACTGGAATTGCAAAATAATTGGCAATTTTTAAAGCAATAACTACCGATGGTGTGAAGCGCCCTGTTTCCACGGTACTTATGGTTTTTCTGGAAACACCAATCGCATCAGCTAGTTCTTGCTGGGATATTTTATGCTGCAATCGGAGCTTGTGAATATGGTTATCTAAATCTTCATTCACTGAGGTCTTCCTCACGTAGCTTCCACAAAATAGATGTTCCATGGGCGGCTGCGGCTACACCAAGCAAGACTTGAAGCGCATTGGTAATATCAAAGGGAGCAATTACTTCTACAAACCACTTACTGTCCCCCCAAAAAGCAAGAATCATTGTGCCAAAAATCAGGATATGACAAGTAATACGCAAGCTAAATGAGCTGACATAGTCCACGTATTCATCGTCAAATGTAAGTGTCCAAAAACCCAAACGAGATATATTTTGGGCAAACTTCATAGATTTGATCCCTAATACTACGCAGTAAATAGCGCTTGCTAATGACGCTAATCCTAGTGTCCAGTAAATAACTGAGTCTGTATTCTCAATCATAACTAATGCGGCTTTAACTAAAATAAATAAAGCTAAGGCGAGACTGACTTTACCCGTTATTGTTAAATACTCTTGTTCCGTCTCTGGTGGTACTAAAATTGATGTTGCCATTTTTAAATTCCCTATTATTAACGGCGTATTGATGCCGTTTACAGCTCACTGCATTTAAATGTCGCATATGATACCTAAATAAACCATATGTAACCTTTAGGTATCAATGATACCTAAAGGTTACATAAGTGCAAGTTTTTTATGCAACTCATATGTTACGCGTTTTCGGTAACAGCGTTCTTTCGTAATTTTTTCGACGATAGGCACAAAAAAATACCGAGATAAATTGGTTTTTTAGTAGAGCTTTACTGATGGCATGAAAGCAGAAAAAACAACGTATTGTTATGCAGAAGAATGTTTATTGTGGCTTTGATTAATCAAAGTATAGTCTGAAAGATTGCGCGCCGATTCGCACAAATACGTACTGCTTTCCAGCTATATCTGGACTGTCAGCGAAGGCCAAACAGTGAGCCAGTTCTTAGAAGCAAGTCGCTGTTTGAAAACATCGGGTCTTGGATATTTTGGATTAATACTTATGGTGCCTGCGAAGTTTGCTTCCAAGCCAAATGGCGCCAGTAGGTCTAAATCATCATTGGCTAAAAGACGAACCGCAACACAGGTTTCTCGCTCTATCCAATATGAAATAGCGTCGTGGCAATTTTTATAGGGAGCATGCCCGTGAGCCAAGTGCATCCGTGCCTGGTTTTTAACCTGCCAATTAGCTTGGGGCACAAGGCGAGAAAGTCCACGCTCAATCTCTTGCTCCTTTGATTTTGTTAAAAATAGAGCTTGCGACTGAGCGTCTTCTTTTTCTTTTGGTAAGTTTAGAGCGTGGATACTTTGGGTTTGGAAAACTTCATCACTAAAGTAAATAACGTCAATATCATTAAGCGGTGTAGAGATGTCATTATTGTGCAAATCATCCCATATCGCATTTCGAACAAACCCTGCACCTATGTAGCCCTGCGGTAAATCAAGCATCCGCAAGGCATGAAGGCAATCCATTCTGAAAGGATCTCGCTTGATAATATCGCCAAGCCTTTTGAGATCTTGCACACTTAACCTTTATCTTTAATACGCAGCTTTCGCTTCCACTTAATCACGTAAAAGCAAAATGCCGCCATGCTTCCGCCGGCAAACCAGCCTGCGATAATATCACTAGGCCAGTGCACACCCAACAAGACACGGCTAAGACCAATGCAAAATACCAGCAGAGTAGTCGCAAGGTATATCCATACTCTTACCCGCGTACTTGTTGCCAAATGTGTGAGCAAATGAGCTACATAAAAGTAAACCAGGGTTGATAGCGTGGCATGAGCCGAAGGAAAGCTTTGAGTGTACACATCGACATGTTGCATGCTCAGCGATGGGCGCGGTCTGTCGATACCCGCTTTAAGAAGAAAAGTCATAGCAATGCCAGCCGCAACGGCAATGATAAAGGTAACAGCCTTTTTCTTCTCTCCCGCCATACCCAAAGCACCAGCGACTGCTGCCACAACAAAAATTAGCACCGTATTGCTACCTAGCGCTGTGGCATCTCTAAGCACGTCACGCTCCCACCCCGACACATTGCCTAGCTCGCTAATTGTGTTAAACACTGCATTATCAAATGACGTTAAAACGCCCATGTAAACAAACAGCATCATTAACAAAAAGCCTGTTCCAAGTAGTAAAACTTGAATAGCGGGTGTTTTTATCATGCTTAAATAATCGGCGATGGCGCCATTTTTTGTCTTTTCACTGCTTGTCATGTTTCTACTTCCATTTAGTACGATTGAGGGTGCTACTTATCGTGCTTGCTGCCGCCTAGACAGTGGGGTGATGCTAGCGATTCTCCACCTCGCGCTTCCCACTCTGCAGGCGTATACGTGTGAAGTGCCAATGCGTGAACAGGGCCCTGCAGGGCTTCAGCCGCAAGACCGTTAATTTCTCTGTGCCTCGCTATCAAGCGCTTACCCTCGAAAGCATCGCTCACTACCGTTACTTTGAAATGACTTTGAGCCCCCTCTGGAACATTGTGCATAAAACTCTCATCTACAACCTCGAGATAACTCGGATTAAGTGCAGCTTCAATCGTAGTTTCCAGAAACGCTTTTACTTGCATTTGGCTTACCTTGCTTTTTGGATAAGATGTCGGAATGTAAGGTTAATTCTACCACCGATAGGCTTCGCCGTCTTCGCAATACCGTGTACATAATGAGTTTGTGTTGTTCCCGCCATAATCAACACACTGCCGTGTTCAAGTACTTGAATATGCTTCGCCTTTGTTTCCTTATGCTTGAAAACAAAAGGTCTTGCCTCCCCTAAGGTAACTGATGCAATCACGGGGTTGATACCTAGCTCCGGCTCATCATCTGAATGAAAGCTCATGCTATCTTGTCCGTTGCGATACCAATTCGCTAATACACTGTTGAACTTTGTGTTTTGGGTTGGAGCACATAACGCTTCACAACAATCTTTAATACTTAAAAGACTGTTCGTCCACGGATTTGGCGACATGGTTAAATTCGAATAGGTATAGGTGCAATCTTCATCACCGTGCCAGCTCTGAAGGCGGGGAATTTTTACCGACTTGCCAAACAATCTGATCGAGTCCTGACGCCAGGGTAACTCGGCCTTCAGTAACTCAAAAAAAGTATCTGCATCATTTTTTGATAGCGCTTGAGGAACATAAGTGACATCGCCCTCTGACAGCGGGAGCTTATGAAATGAGCTATTGTTTTCTGGGGTCTCGAATAGAGAAAACTGCATGCGTAACTATGATATTTCCGGTGATTTATAATCTTGGCTATGGTCACTTGATCTCAAAAGTGCTTAAACACACCTATGAAGTCCCCCAATTACACTTTAATTACGCATGCATTGCTAATGTGGATTTTTCTGCGAACTGTAAAAGTGATTCTTCCACCAGTACATTGTCACCATCAACAGTGCGCGGCATAAGAATAACACGTTATTGGTTAGAGCCGCGTAGCTGATATGATAAGATAGGCAACGCGTACATAAACCAAATAGGCATTCTCAAAAGTGTGTGAGTGCTTTGAGCCTTCTCTGAAAAAAGACTCCAATGAATACAGAATTTATTTTTGCCGACCGACAATTCTCGCTTATTCGCTACCCTGAAAAGCACCAGCACATAAGCCTTCAAGCATGGGATAGCGCTGATGAACTCGTTATTGAGCACATTGAGAGCTTATTAAGTGAAGCGTCGCTTTCAATTGGCAATGGTGACAATAATGGCTCAATGATGATTTTTAACGACGATTTCGGCGCGTTAGGTTGTTGGTTTTCGCACTTAGCACCTTACTGGGTATCTGACTCCTACATATCTTTGCGTTCACTCTCTGAGAATTTAAAAGCCAATCATTTACTGAGTAATGCAGAGGCGAGCAATAAAAACGGCCTGCTAACCGCGCCGCTGAAAACCTTGACTAGCGTGCAAAGCTTAACGTTTAAGCCAGAAAAGGCGCCGTGTCTAGTTGTGCTGAAGGTCCCCCGCGCCCTTGCACTTCTTGAACAACAGCTTATTGATTTACAAAAATATATAACACCTGACACGCGCGTTATCGCAACAGGTAAAGTGAAGACCATCACAAAATCCGTACTTAACCTATTTGAACGATATATTGGCCCCACCACCACTTCCCTTGCCAAGAAGAAATCGCGGCTTGTGTTCGCTTCGCCTCGTGAGTCTCTAAAACTCGCTGACTCTCCCTACCCAACGCGCTGGCAGTGTAAAAGCACCATGGGCGCAGAGCTTACTATCGATAACCTTGCCAACACATTTGCTCGGCAGTCGCTGGATATTGGCGCGCGTATTATGCTTGAGCACATGACGGTGAGTGCCAATGACGTGGTGGTAGATTTGGGCTGTGGTAATGGTGTATTGGGTGTAAACGCGCTGTCTCTCGCTCCTGACGCCAAGGTGATATTTGTGGACGAGTCCTATATGGCATTAGAAAGTGCCAGACTCAATGTGCTCAACAACTTTCCGGATAAAATCGATCAATGCGAGTTTGTTGCAAGTAATTGCCTTGAAACATTAATCAATAGAGAGAATAAACCTGCTGTTACCAAAATTCTGTGTAACCCACCGTTTCATCAGCAAAACGCGATCACCGACCATATTGCATGGCAAATGTTTACTGACTCTCGTGAATTACTGATTAAAAGTGGTCACTTGGTGGTGGTTGGCAACCGACACCTCGACTACCACATTAAACTTAAAAAGCTGTTTGGTGGCGCCAAGGTACTTGCGAGTGATAAAAAGTTCGTTATCTTAGGCACTGCAAAACGCTAAGCGCATAAAAAAGTGCGCAAACTAAGGAATACATTTAAAGGCATTTTTATGAAGAAAATACTTTTATCAATCATGACCGCCGTTATGCTGATTGGCAGCAGTTCACCCGTTATGGCCAAAAAAGACGATGGGTCTCAGGTTCAGCCCGATAACTATTACCCTCGGGTGAAAATAGAAACCACCATGGGCGATATCGTAGTTGAGCTAGACAGAAGACGCGCGCCAATTACGGTAAATAACTTTCTTCGTTATGTGGATAAGCGCGCCTACGAAGACACTATTTTTCACCGTATAGTGCCTGGTTTTGTTGTGCAAGGTGGTGGTTATACGGCCGACTTCAACGGCAAGTCGAACTTTCCAGATATCTTTAATGAGTCAGGTAACGGTTTGACCAACGACCTGCACACCATTGCAATGGCAAGACAAAGCGACCCGCATACCGCAAACCGACAGTTTTTCTTCAACGTGAATGACAACAGCAGCTTAAACCCAGGAAGAGATTGGGGCTACGCGGTTTTTGGCGTGATTGTGGAAGGCGAAGATATTGTTGATGCCATGTCGGAAGTAGAAACCGAATACTCCATTCGTCTTAACGCAAACAACGTACCCATTGAGCCGATCATTATTAAAAAAGTGACCGTTTTACCACCGCTATAAGGTTGTATCGGCTTTGGCCGAAAAGCATTATACATTCAGCCATAGAGCTGACTCATCTATGGCTGAAGCTCAATTCTAAACAAATGCTGTTTTGGAAACGTTTTATCGAAGTAAAGACCCTGTTTTTTAAAACCTAGTCGCTGTAATAGCTTTTGCGATGCCTTATTGTCTGGATGCGTCATTGCGGTTAAAAAGCCATACCCTTCAGCAGTAGCCCAAGCTATAACCTTATTGCATGCCTCGTAGCATAAGCCGTTTCCTCTTGCTTCAGGCAACATGGCGAAGCCCAAGTCTGGGCATTCAAAGGCAAAGCGATTAAATAACCCGCAAACTCCTAACGGTTGTTTGGTGTCATTTAACTCAACAGCAAGTAAACCGTATCCCCATTCTTCTCGCTGCGAATTGGTTTTTCCAATGTAGTCGCAGGCGTCATCTAATGTGTTTACATTCTTACTTCCAATGTACTTAAGCCACAACTCGTCTTGCTGTAATGCTAATACCCAGTGTTGATCATCAAACGTGAGCGGCCTTAAGGTAATTCTGTCGGAAGTTAAAATTGATGCTTCAGTATTCACACTAAACTCTCTGCCTAAGGGGCGTCTGTTACTGCTAAAACTAGCGCTTTGCTAGAATTCTGTCTATATGCTCAATAGCTTCACTATTTACTTTTGCCGCACGCGGGTATTTGGGTTGTGCTCTATCGTTTGTTCTTGGGTGCTCCCACAGCGAGGTATGCATTACAAATCGCTCCGCTTCTTTAATGCCACCATGTTCTAGGCACCCCGCCATACAGGTATCAACATAGGTTTGGCTAACAGGAAAAGCTTCGCTTGCTGGCTCGCACGCGAGTGTTTCACAAATCCAGAAAGTGAACTGCGCCAATTGCTCATTTAACATATCTGCTACCACACCTTGATGAAGGTGAAAATCGAGTGCTTTAGGACTCACTTCAATAAACCTATAGTCTTTTTCCCTCTCCTGTAAGGCAGGGTTAATTTGCGTGGGGATAAGCTGAGCGTTCAGATGACTGCGGGCGTTGGCTACGGCGCCAACATATGTCTGTTTTTCATGAAGACTGCGAGTCACCCAAGCTCTTTCGAAGCCAGATACAGTTACAGGGATCCCTTTAGTGAAAATGTTCGAGTGACGTTCTCGGCTGTCTTTACTGAGTAAGCTTCCGTAACCTAAAACCATATGCTTTTCGGTTTGCGCACTTAGCCAGTTCGCTATTTCATTCATTTTTACCTCTACGTCATAGCCGCTTCATTATCACTATTTTCGGACTGTTTACCTTCTCAGTGCAAAGCCCTAAAAAATTGCGTTCAGCATTTTTCACACAGCATAAACAAAAAAGGCGGAGTAACAAGTTACACCGCCTTTGCTTAATATAGTTATGGTGTTAATTAAAACAACGCTCTCACACCCATAGTAAAGTTTCTACCTGGAAGCGGTGCTTGGTCTTTTAAGAAAGATGTATGAACACGAGCTTCCTCATCAGTAAGGTTTTCACCACGGGCAAACACTACCCAGTCGATGCCTTGAGAACCAAACTCATACTGCACGCTTGCGTTAACTAACGTGTAACCGTCGGTTGTAGTTTCAAACGACGCAACTTCGTTCTGGTCGTCATACCATGTAAAGCCAACGTCAGCACTTAAGCCATCGTTTACATAGCTTAATTCACTACCGAAGCGCATAGGTGGCGTGCGCGGAAGATTGTCACCTTCTACTTCTGCGCGAATATAGTCACCAAATACAGTCAAACGTAGCGTGTCTGATAAATCAACGTAAGTTTCTGCTTCAAAGCCCCAAATGTCAGCGTCAGCTTGTTGGAAGTAATAGATAGGCAAGCCTTCTTCATCGCCGTGCTCTTCATGCTCACTAAGTGCAATTAAACCCGTGCTTGTTTGGAAAATATAGTCATCCGCTTGATTGTAGAAGAACGACGCACTGTAGCCCCAGCTTCCGGTAAACTTACGGAAAGTAATATCTAGGTTGGTACTAACTTCTTCTTTTACGCCTTTAAGTGTTTCTTCGATATGGCCTTCCTCATCCATATCAAAAACTAGACCTACTTCGTAGCTTTGCGTTGCTAAATGCTGGCCAGCAGAGAAAAGTTCTTGTTGGCTGGGTGCACGTTCGCTGCGTGATAGGGTTACGGCAATTGAGTGACCTTCCTGGTATTCCCAGTTAGCGCCCGCTGAAAGTGATAGGCTGGTGAAGTCGTAATCAGGGAAGTTGAAAGCAACAGCGTGCTCTTCATGTTCTTCACCCTCATGCTCTTCATCGTGCTCTTCGCCTTCGTGCTCATCATGTAAAATGTCAAGTTCTACTTCGCTTGCGTCAGCATCCAAAGTCGTGCGTTCAAGTCGGCCACCAAGCTCAAACGTTACATCGCCCACATTCTTTTGCTCAACAATGTAAAGTGCATAGCTTGAGGTGGTATTGGCTGGCGTGAAAGCTTCTTCGCCAACAGCATTATAATCGCTATGGTTAAACTGTAAGCCGAATACGCCGTGCCATCCGTTTATTTCTTCGTGATAAGCCGACAAGCGAATGTCGCTTGATTCGTTTGTGAATACAGTACCAGGCTCGCCGTCTTCAATTTCAGCATGCTCGTAATCAGTGTAGGCTGCTGCAAATTTAAGATTAGTTAACCCTTCGAAAGGAGAATGCCATTCACCGGCTGCTTGGTAGCGGGTCATGTCTACATCAAGCAGCACGCCTTCTTCGCCATGGTCGTGTTCTTCGTGCTCTTCATCCTCATGCTCTTCGTCATGTTCATCGTGCTCCTCTTCACCGTGAGCATGACTGTGGCCTGGCACGCCATATTCATTATCTAACTGCTCAACCGCGAAGCCAAAGTAACCTTCGTCTGCTACGTAAGATAGACCCGCAACAATGTTGCGCGTTTCCATTGCGCTGCTTTCTAGTACGCCGTTAGGTTCATCTTCATCGGGGTCGATAGATGCGAAGCCTGGGATGTCAGCATTGTCTGTGTCGCGATAAAAGCCATCTACATGCCATACGATATTTCCACTACCGCCACTCACATCTGCGCGGGAGTACGAACCATTATTCACTGTGCTGTAGCTGGTTTCTGCTTCGCCTTCCACGCCGTCTATCTGGTACTGAGGAATACGCTTGTCAACCACATTCACTACACCGCCAATAGCGCCACTGCCGTATTGAAGCGTCGCTGGACCGCGAAGTACTTCTACCTGTGTTGCGCTAGAAAGGGTAGCCGCTACGTTATGGTCTGGGCCAACGCGAGAGACATCAGATACATCCAAACCGTTTTGAACAATCTTTACACGCGGGCCATCGTTACCGCGAATAACCGGACTGCTTGAAACTGGGCCAAAGTAGGTGCTGTGCACACCAGGTGCGTTTTTAAGGGTTTCACCTAAGGTAGGCGCTTCTATTTTACGCAGCTTCTCTGCACTAATAACAGTTACTGGCGTAACAGATTCAAGTACAGATGATTGAAGTGCATTGGCGGTAACGACGATATTTTCGACGGATGCAGGCTTTAAAACGAAGTCTACATTTTGATCCGTATTTACGTCGCCTAAGTCGTTATCACCATGAATGTAGTTTGAAGAATAAACATGTAAATGAATATGTGGCTGCTTTACATCGTCAAAACGGTACACACCGTTTACATCGGTGTAAGCTACGCGGCGGCTGCCTTCAATTTTTACTTCAGCCCCTGCAACAGGCTGGCCTGCCGTGTCAGTGACTTTTCCTGTTACCGTTGTGGCATACACAGGCGCACTTAACAGCCCTGCTATGGACAAACTTAGCAGTGAACGCATTTTCATGGGTATTCCTCTGAGGATGTTATAACATTATTTGGTGATGTTATAACATTTTTCAGCATTGACCTGCTCATGTCAACAGCAGGTCAACGTAACTTACCAGTTATCTAACGTTATTTAATGTTTTGGGACTATTTAAGTGCAAAGTCTGCGCCTTTCTAACCCACAAGTAATAAAAAAGCCTTAAGCTCTGCTTACCGTGAAGTTAATCACCTCTTGTATGTGTTTCGCGTTGGTTTTAAGCATAAGCAGCCGATCGATGCCCAGCGCCACACCCGCACACGGTGGCAAACCTGCGTTGAGCGCACTTAGAAAGTTTTCATCGATGGGCTTTGCAGGTAAACCCGTTTCTTGGCGTTTCTCGTTATCAGTTTCAAAGCGCTCTCGCTGCTCTTTTGCCGCACTTAACTCATGGAAACCGTTAGCAAGTTCAGCGCCTTTGTAATACACCTCAAAGCGCTCGGCAACCCGTTCATCAACTGGGCTTAGTTTGGCAAGCGCCGCCTGAGAAGCAGGGAAATCGTAGATGAAGCACGGTTTTTCGTTACCGATTTTAGGTTCGATTACATAGCTGAATAACAGTTGTAACTTGCTGTCATAGCTTAAGCTTTGCGGCGCGTGAATATCTATGTTCTGCTCTTCCATTGCCTTTAGCAAAACCTTGTTATCAGCACTTAACGGGTCAATATTTAAATAGGTTTGAAAAGCTTGCTGATACGTCATCTTATCGGCCGAAGCCGTGTTTAAGGTTTCTTGCAGCAAGGCGTCAACCTCGTCCATTAGCACAAAATGGTCAAAACCTAAGCGGTACCACTCTAGCATAGTAAATTCTGGGTTGTGCCAGCGCCCTTCACCTTCATGGCGAAACGCTTTACACACTTGATAAATACTACCGCTGTCAGCGCACAGTAACCGCTTCATGGCATATTCAGGGGAAGTTTGAAGATATAGCGTAGTTGGCTTACCAGATGAGGCAAAATTAAATTGTGTATCAAACGCGTCTAAATGCTCATCGGTAACCGTGCCGTTAGAAAGTAAAGGTGTATCGACTTCTAACACGTTTCTTGCGTAAAAAAACTCTCGGATTGTTCTGAGTAATTCTGCTCGCGCAACACGGGCTTCATGAGTGGTAGTAGGCTGCCAAGATTGCATGTGTTCAAACCTAAGAAGAATAGCTAAAACAAAAAACCGGTACACAAAGGCACCGGCTTTACACCTAAACAGAATGCGCGATATGCGCTTAATACCAATCCGCATAGATCATTGCCCACTCAGAAGGCGCTGGCAAGCTTCATAGCGAAGCGTGGGAATGCAGGAATGGTTGTTCCCTTTCAAATTCCCAGAATGAAGCTAGGAAGCTTGCCAGACCTTCCCCAAGGGCGAGTTTAAAATGTCCGTACTCTTTGTTGTGTCACCTTGATGTAGAACCACTATACCTGCGGCAACACGCCGCGATTACGAACATTTTAACTCTCGCTGAGTGGGTAATTATCTATGCGGACTGGTATAAGATATTATTTTTGTGCGCGAGACACGTATTCGCCAGAGCGCGTATCTACACGGATAACTTCGCCTGTTTGAACGAATAGAGGAACGCGAACAACTGCACCCGTGCTAAGTGTTGCTGGCTTACCGCCAGTACCTGCTGTATCACCTTTAAGGCCAGGATCAGTTTCGGTGATTTCAAGCTCAACGAAGTTTGGTGGCGTTACTGTGATAGGTGAACCGTTCCACAGTGTAATGGTGCAAACGTCGTTTTCTACCAACCACTTGGTATTCTCGCCTACCGCTTTTTCGTCTGCAGCGATTTGTTCGAATGTATCGTTGTTCATAAAGTGGTAGAATTCGCCGTCGGTGTACAAGTAGGCAAGTTCCGTATCCATTACGTCTGCGCCTTCTACTGATTCACCTGAGCGGAAAGTTTTTTCTAAAACTTTTCCTGAAATAAGCTTGCGGATTTTTACGCGGTTAAACGCTTGGCCCTTACCCGGCTTTACGTATTCGTTTTCTAGAATGTTGCAAGGTTCGCCGTCCAGCATGATTTTCAGGCCGCCTTTGAACTCGTTAGTGCTGTAATTAGCCATAATTCCTCTGTCTAAACATAAGGTACAAAAAGTTTCGTGGAACAAATAATACCTAAAAAACCGATTTCTGTAGAGCATAACTGGCAAAAAGAATTAGCAAGTAGCTTTACCGATCCTGCAAAGCTCTTGCAACACTTAGGTTTAGACCAAGAAAAATACGCTCAACACATTAAAGCACGTCGTCTTTTTCCTATGCGTGTTCCACGACATTTTGTGGATCTGATGGAAAAAGAAAATCCCAACGACCCGCTGTTTTTGCAAGTTATGCCGCTTAGCGACGAGTTTCTAACATCACCAGGTTATAGCGAAGATCCGTTAGACGAACACGATACGGCAGGCAAAGGCATATTGCACAAATACGATTCTCGCGTGTTATTAATGGTTCGCACCGGCTGTGCGGTAAACTGCCGTTACTGTTTTCGCCGCCATTTTCCTTACGCCGACAATGCGGTAAGCAAACACCAATGGCTTGATGTGCTTGATTACCTTCGCAATAACAGCCAAATAAATGAGGTGATTTTTTCAGGTGGCGACCCACTGATGGCGAAAGACGATCATCTGTCGTGGCTAGCCAACGAAATTGCCGCTATTGCCCATATAAAGCGCCTGCGTATTCACAGCCGCCTACCCGTGGTACTCCCAGAACGAATTAGCCATGACTTTGTTGAATGGTTTACCGCATTGCCGCTTCAAAAAGTATTGGTGCTGCATGCTAATCACGCGAACGAAATGTCAGAAACGCTAAAATCCCGATTAAACACATTACGAGAAAGAGGTGTAACCCTACTTAATCAGTCGGTATTGCTAAAAGGCGTGAACAATTCCGGCGATGCAATAAGTGATTTAAGCGAAACCTTGTTTGAGGCTGGTGTTCTGCCCTATTACTTACACGTGTTAGATAAGGTACAGGGTGCAAGCCACTTTTATGTGAGTGATGATGAAGGTCGTCGAATCATGAAAGAAGCGATAAAGCGCCTACCGGGCTTCTTGGTACCAAAACTGGTGAGAGAAATTGGCGGTCAACCCGGCAAAACGCCTATCGACTTACATTTGCATCCGTAACTTACGCGTAGGTATCGATGTTGGCGCCTAACGCGGGGTTTGAAGATGACGCTTTTGGTACGTCAGCGGCTGATTCCAGCAGCTGAAGCGACGCTTTTCCCTCTTGCTCTTGCTGGCTTTTTGCCAACTTAAGAGAGGCCAACTCAAGTGACGCACCGGACGCTCCAGAGGCACTAGTACCTTGTAGATCCATACCATTTTCCTTTGTTGCTTGTAGCAAAGTAAAAAAATGGGCAGAATTGCCCACCCTTACGGCGTGTTGTGCATTACGTAACCAACAAGCTTCGTAATTTACAACAGTCTTTAGGTTATCGGCCTTGAAAGACGAAACTTTAACCATTATTTACCGTGATACATTTGGCGTAGCGTAAACAATAGCTGCGCAGTATATGAACATTGAGTGTGCGGCTAGCACGTACACCGGATTACATTAGAAACAAAAGGCATGACCATGCAACAGAGCCAAGAGATGCAAGCTGTTCATCAACAACTTCAGGAAACCATTCAAACGTTACACCGCAAAGCTGTTGATGCTGACCAGATATTAGATAATTTACAGCGCGATCAAAAAGGTAAGTTTGCAGCAGTGTTTGCTGATGACAGCGGGTTTACCACATCAGCCAAACGATTCGGTCCGTATGTACAAGAAATTGCCAGCGACTGGCAAACGCTAAAGGAACTGGATGACGATGCGGCCAAACAAGCACTTGCGCCACTGGTTAAAAAGATAGAATTAGCGTTGGTGACCATTGCGCAATTTCAGCAATCTCTATCTAAAAGCTAGCACGTACTAAATTTAATAACGAAAAGCCCGCTTTATTTGCGGGCTATTTTGAATTAGCACATCACTTTCGGCGCACTCTCACGCCTTACCACTTATTTTTGATAAAGCGGCAGTAAGCGAATTCTGCGTTTAATTTCCTCGACTTCTTTTAAGTACGCTTCACTGTCTACCCGTTGATATTGTTCGGTAAACGCTTGCTTACTTAAGCCTTCAGGCAGCCCATCGATCGGCGGGATGATTTCAAGCTCACTTTGAATGCGCGCCATCGCGTTTTGTACATCCATCGCGGTGCTTGGATTTGTAGCAACCTTCGCAAACTCAGTGCCCGACATGTCTGCCGCCAAATCCACAAAGCTATAGCCCGAACCACCATTGCCCCTGTCCATAAGCTCTTTGAACTCGCCAATTGCCAAGGACATGCCTTGTTCAGCCATTAACTCTAATGCCGCAGAGATAATAAAGTGACGAGCCAAATCGTTGCGCTTGTGCAGCACCGCACCTCTGCGAGGCTTTAACGCTTTTTCGGAATCTGGCTGTATGTCGCCCACCAGAGTCCCAACACGATGATGCCCAACGTAAACCGCTAAAGCGAGGATTACCGCATTATTATGCAGTACTGCATCTTCAGGGGTTTGGCTTTGCTCTCGCGCTCGTGCCATCCCTTCGCGCAAATATTCAATAAGGGATACCGGTTTAGTTGATAAGGCTATTTCTCTACCAGACAAATAACGTAAATAGTACGCAGATAACTGCTGAAGCTCGGTCTGTTCGCTTACCGACATGTTCGACGCCACCACGTTTAACTCGCTTAGCAGCTCATCTAAACGCCCGACATCTAAAGTAAGCTCACCGCTTCGCATCGTCACACGCTCAACCCGCGACAGCGCAATGGTGGCTATTTCTGATTGCGTATAAGAGTTCACCGTACGCTCTAAAAACCCTAGTAAAAAACGACCCGGAATGGTTAAGTCGCCAACTTGGACTTGCTCTATACGCAAGCTATCACCAGGCAGTACTAGCGCTGACGCATTTACATAATACCCCGTATTGTTGATAGCGTAAGTAACGTTAATGGTTCCCGCCAACGGCGTGATATTCACTACGCCCTTAAAGTCAGGTAATGCGCGCTGTAACACACCTACTAAGCTTTCGACTTGGGTTTCGGTGAGCGTAACTTGATGGCCCTCTTCTCGGCGAGAAAACGCTTGTTGCAACTGACCGAGGAGTTCATTAACGCTATCAGCACCATCTAGCTGTGTGGGCGCTGTCGATGCGACTAATGGCGCTTTTTGTACAGCCATAACAGTAACCGTAGCAACGCTTACTACAAGCAGAACAACAATGATGGCAAGAGTAATCAAAAGCCATTTTACGCTACGCAAAATCATGAGAAATCAGCTGTACCTGTCATAACAATGAATAAAAAATAAGTTAGCGCCTCTTGCGTTCTTTGCTGTAAAACAAAGAAAGTTACGCCCTAACGTGCTGGTTATACTACGTTATCTATTTTCGCGCCACCAGTGACAAGTGGCACGACAAGTCGGCAATTAACCTCCAGCACATTCGCTAAAAAACGAGTTCGCAGTCCACCCAGTCTTTCAAGCTTGTATACCGCACTGTAGCACTAGACAAGTCATGATGTTTCGACAAATCCGTGGGTATCACAACGCAGGCTAGGTCTGCAGCAAGTGCCGCTGTCATGCCGGTTTGCGTGTCTTCAATTGCCACACATTCACCTGGTATTTTTCCTAGCTTGTCCATTGCAAGCGCGTAACAATCAGGTGCTGGTTTGCTGTTTTCGACATCTTCCACGGCAACCACACAAGAAATATAAGCACTTAAACCATACTGAGATATGGTTTTTTCCACCGATTTTTTACTTCCCCCAGTCACAATGCCAATGGTGTAACCTTTGTTTGCACAATGTTCAATAGTTTCTTTTGCAAACGGCATTAAGGGAAAAGCTTGCTTATCTAAGTAGTCGCTAATGCTTTTGTGTTTTTGCTCTGCTAGCACCTGCGGCGCTATATCCATATTAAAGTATTCGACGAGATCGACAGCATTTTGCTTTACGGGAATACCCGCCATCACTTCACAATAAAAATCCTCGCTCAGTTCAACATCGTACTTCAGCAAAATGTCTTTCCACAGGTCAAAATGTACGGATTCTGAGTCAATAAGGGTACCGTCGTGATCAAATAACAGCGTTGTGGTTTTATCGCTTACCGCTAACTTGCGGGCTGATGAAGAAACTGGGTTCAATGCCAAAATAAACCTCCTTGCTAGTTCAATACCGGTTTTGAAAATATATTAGATGTAATCGATACCGAAAAAACGATAACACCTTTAGATCCTGGTGCAGTGCTTTGTTAATGGTGATTGTTTTCATGCCATATTTCAGAACATGCCAGAACAGTGCCAGTGCTGTGGTACACTGTGGCTTTGTGGCTTTCACGAGCTAGAACATTTTCAACGTGGAGCAAATTGGGTGCTTTACCACATTCTAGGCTTTGCCAGTACCGCGCTATTTTTACTGACATGGTTAGGGTTATGGTCGCAGATTAAGGCCATGACGCGCTTTCAAGTGCCCGTTTCTAGCGAGAGTGACGATGCTAACTATAGTTTGTCACTTAACCAGTTTGGCTCTAGCTATTTTGCCTTTTTCTCTATTTTTCTATTTGGCATTTCGGTAGAGCCTTTCAACCATTATTTAGTGTGGACCCGTTTTGGGGCGCTCATTCTTACGCTCATTATCATTTGGAAAATTTGGCAGCACAGGCGCACTGCAATTTCAGGTTACGTTGCCGTAGTCGCCTTGCTAGCTCTCATCGGTGGCACTCTTTCCATCGCTTTTCGCCCTTTCCCAGCGCTTGCACAACTTGGCGCAAACACGTTAATGCTAGTTGTAACCGTCATCTTATTTCAAGGTTCACTGCACCAATGGCTTGTACTGCAGCGCAGACAAAAAGTGGGGTCGCTGTCCTTTTCGCTGTTTCGCAATATCTTGATAAAGGACGTTAGCACTTTATTGTTTGGCCTAACAATGCCATTAAGCCAAAGCTGGCCGCTGCTTATCTTAAATGGTACGAGCGTAATTATGCGTGGCAGTATTTTGTTGCAGATGCACAAACTAAAACGCCGAGAAATTTCCGTATCAGGATAGTATCTCGGCGTTTTCGATTTGCTTCATGTCGCGATAAGGTTGCTTGTCTAGCGGTCACTTGTTTGAACAGCGTTATCAATACACGCTTCTATAAATAAGCACAAAAGCGGCGTGCTTCTGCAATCTACAACGCCACTTCAGCCATATTACCTTTGCTTTCAAGCCATGTTTTACGGTCGCCAGAACGCTTCTTAGCAAGCAGCATGTCCATCAACTCCATCATTTCTTCCGCGTCTTCAATAGTCAGCTGAACAAGTCGACGGGTGTTCGGGTCCATGGTGGTTTCGCGAAGCTGTAGCGGGTTCATTTCGCCCAAGCCTTTAAAGCGCTGCACGTTAACTTTGCCACGTTTCTTCTCCGCTTCAATTCGGTCAAGAATGCCCTGCTTCTCGCCTTCATCTAGCGCGTAATACACCTCTTTGCCTACATCTATTCTAAATAGCGGCGGCATAGCAACATACACATGGCCTTGTTCAACCAAGGTTCTGAAGTGACGCACAAAGAGCGCACATAGTAACGTTGCAATGTGTAGCCCATCGGAGTCAGCATCGGCAAGAATACAAATTTTACCGTAGCGTAAACCAGACAGGTCGGTTGAATCTGGATCGATACCCAGCGCAACTGAAATATCGTGAATTTCCTGTGATGCCAGCACTTGAGAAGAGTCGACTTCCCAGCTGTTCAGGATTTTACCGCGCAGCGGCATAATTGCTTGAAACTCTCGGTCTCGCGCTTGCTTGGCCGAGCCACCCGCCGAGTCACCCTCTACTAAAAACAGTTCAGAGTAAGAAATATCTTGCGATGAGCAGTCGGTCAGTTTGCCTGGTAGTGCAGGCCCTTGGGTAACCTTTTTACGCGCAACTTTTTTGGTTTGACGAAGGCGACGCTGTGCATTGTTGATACACATTTCAGCAAGCGCTTCAGCAATTTCAGTGTGTTGGTTTAACCAAAGGCTGAATGCATCTTTCACTACACCTGATACAAACGCGCTGGCCTGACGTGAAGACAAGCGTTCTTTGGTCTGCCCGGCAAACTGTGGGTCCTGCATCTTAGTCGACAGGATATAGGCACAGCGGTCCCAAATGTCATCTGGCGATAACTTAACACCTCGGGGCATTAAGTTTCTAAATTCGCAAAATTCGCGCATTGACTCTAGTAAGCCTTGGCGCAGCCCGTTAACGTGTGTACCACCTTGCGCTGTAGGAATAAGGTTAACGTAGCTTTCCGTTACCAAATCACCACCTTCAGGCAACCACATTACGGCCCAATCGGCGGCTTCTGTGTTGCCGCTGAATGTACCTACAAATGGCGTGTCAGATGGTAAGGTTTCAAACTCCTCTACCGCTTGATACAGGTAGTCTTTAAGACCGTCTTCGTAATACCACTCTTGGCTTTCTTTGGTGATCTTGTTGTCGAAACGAATGCGCAGACCGGGGCTTAATACCGCTTTTGCACGCAAGTTGTGTACAAGTCGGCTGGCGGAGAATTTTGCCGAGTCGAAGTATTGCGGGTCAGGCCAGAAGTGAACACGGGTTCCTGTATTGCGCTTACCGCAGGTATCAATAACTTGTAAGTCTTCGACTTTGTCGCCGTTTTCAAAGGCAATTTGGTATACGTTACTGTCTCGTCGAATAGTTACTTCTACGCGAGTTGAAAGCGCGTTAACTACCGAGATCCCCACCCCGTGAAGACCACCAGAGAAGGCATAGTTTTTATTTGAAAATTTACCACCCGCGTGAAGCTTACATAGAATAAGCTCTACGCCTGATATTCCCTCTTCCGGGTGTATATCTACCGGCATACCACGACCATCGTCGATAACTTCTAACGATTGGTCTTCATGCAAAATTACTTTGATGTTAGAGGCGTGACCAGCAAGCGCTTCATCCACACTGTTATCGATGACTTCCTGACCCAAATGATTTGGGCGGGTAGTGTCGGTATACATACCAGGGCGGCGTTTTACGGGGTCAAGGCCGTTTAAAACCTCGATAGCATCTGAATTGTATTGATTTGACATAGTTATGGTTGTTATTTAAGCCAGCGACAAAGAAAGAGGTACGCGGCACTAAGGTTAGCTATAGTAACTTCAGTAAGCATAGCGCCGCACAGCATAGGATTGATGTTAGCAGGGCGAGTACAGACTGGCAATGCGCTTATTTCAGCAAAAACTCGGCAATAGCAGGTAAGTGATTTTCGTAACCTACAAAGCTGTGATCGCCGCCTTCTTCAATAACAAGATGACTTTGTGCGTACTTTTCAGCCGCCAAGCGGTAATCCAGTGTTTCATCCTCGGTCTGAAGCAGCACTTTGTAATTGCCTGGCGTTTTAATTGAGGCAGCTTCTAATGCTTGGATTACCCCCATATCACTTTCTACTATTTCAAACTTTTCTTTGCTGTAAGGGTTTTCGTGGGCACCGATAAAGCCTTGCAATAGCTCGTAAGGGCGAACAGCGGGATTGATTAACACGGCTCTGCCACCAAACTTTTCAAGCAAAAACGTAGAGAGATACCCCCCCATTGAACTACCAATAAGTTTCAGCCCGTCTTCAAGCAATGCCGGTGTGTTCTCAATAAGTGAAATTAGCTGGTCTTCCACTTTACTAGGAAAGTTAGACAGCTCAGGTATGTGTAAGGTAACGTTTGAGTGATGCTGCTCAAAATACGCTTTAGTGGCTTGCGCCTTAATGGATTTCGGCGAACTTAGAAAGCCGTGAAGATATAAGATGTGCTGCATGTTTTTCTCTATTTTGTGTTCTCTGGTCTTTTTTGTTTCTTTGTTTGCTCTAAACTCGATGCGAGTATGAAACGGTTTTAACGCCAAACGCGCCTACAGCATCCTTCAAAGCCAAGCTCGACTGAGCTAAACCCTGACAACGGTAACGTTTACCGTGCCGTCATCCATTAAATTCATCACTTGATACCCCGGCGCTTCATTGTTAACACCAAACTCGGGCCGCATTTCCCACTGCCAACACGTAGAAGGGCTGCCGTAAGAAGGCGTATTGTGCTTTCCTATCTGCTGGCGCAACGGCGAATGCACGTGTCCGTGTAGGAAGGCTTTTATTTGCGGATATTTATCTGTAAGCGATACTAACCGCTGAGCATCAACCAAAGAGTGCTTATCCATCCAACTGTTTGAAGGCAATATGTGATGATGAAGCGCAACAAGATGATTTGTCTGCGGCGACGTAGTTAACGATTGCTCTAGCGCCTGTATATCGTTTTCTTTTACTTCCCCCGCTGCCGTATGCATATTACTTGTAGCACGGGTATCCATGCCGTGTATTTGCCAATTGCCCAAACTTAACGAGTCATTGCTTTGTAAGTGCCGACTGCCAACGTACTTTTCGAAGTACGGATTATTGTCATGGTTTCCCGCCAGCACACACCATTCTATATTTGCTGGCTCAATATGTTGCTCCATCAATGCAATAAACTGCTGATAGCTCTCAGTGGAATTATCGCCGCTAATATCCCCAGTAACCAGCAAGACTACTTGCTGGTTTGCTCTCTGCTGGGGCTCACTGGCAACTTCTTGAACAATGTAATTTGGGATATCAGAAAGCACGCGTGCTAGTGAATCATAGGGCGCGATGCCCGCATATCCCGTCTTATCTTTGTCTTTTAGTAAGTGGCAATCACTTAGCTGAATGAGTGTTATCACGCTTCAGAGGTAACGCTTGAGGAATGTTGCAAACAGAAGTTTAGCCATTCAGCTAAAAAGATATTCACCATGTGCTTTTCGTTACGCTGGCGCATTTTTAAATTCGGATACTCGTAAGACGGTTCAAGCGCTCCCGTGTTTTGGCTATTAATAACCTCTGCCATACGCGCATCGTGATATAAACGCACCGTCATGCTGGGCGTTAAATATGAGGGCATATCTTTAGTGGTTTGCTTAATGCTTAACGTACTGGTGTAGCGAGCAGACTCCACAATACGTATTTCATAAGACAGGCCGACACCAACCGAAAATTCATAGCTCAAATCTTCCGTATCGCAATCAGGCAAAATCCTCAGAACATGGGAGTAGTTCAGTTCGCAAAGCGCCTGCATTGAAGGAAGATGAGGTACGTATTTTCGTTGATTGCGTTGTGTCACGATGTCTGCCACTGCTCCAGAAGTTGTGTTTTGTGCATAAAGAACCATTGTAGCGCAATTACCGCTGCGGCGTTGTCAATATGGCCATTTTCCAACCATTCAAGGGCGGTATTTTCTTTTATTCGGTGTACTTTAATGTCTTCAGACTCGCTTTCTAGGCCGTGAATGCCTTGCGCTTGGCTAGCATCAGTCTTTGCTATAAAAATGTGTAATCTTTCGGTCGTGCCGCCCGGGCTCGATAAATAACTCAGCGCTTTGGTTAATTTATCTAGGGTAATACCTGCCTCTTCCATCGACTCTCTATGACATACTGCTTCTGGTGTTTCTCCTTTGTCGATCATGCCCGCGATAATTTCTATTAACCAAGGGCTTGAAGATGTGGCTAATGCCCCAATTCTAACTTGCTCAATGAGCACGAACTCTTGGAGAACGGGGTCGTAGGGTAAGACACCCACCGCGTGACCGCGTTCAAATATTTCTCGCGTGACCGTGTCGCTCCATTCTCCATTAAAACACTTGTGCTTAAATTGATACTGATTCATGGTAAAGAAACCACGATACACTGGCTTAATGTCGGTGATTTCGACGTCATTTGAGGTAAATGAAAGGAATTCCTTGCTCATTTGCAGACACTTATGGTTCAAATAGATTTATCATACATAGTACATTTACACACCAACCATGTATACGCATGAAAATTGCGATATGGCGTGTGAGCGAATAACAGAAAACTCATATTACAAGTCGTCTATTACTATAATAATTGCGTGGGTAGATCACATATTCTGTTACAGTTAATCGAATACTGTTACGAGTTTGGACTTTCGGTTTGTGGTTGAATTTTCATACACTTGATTTTAATAAGTCGTCTCAATGAATAAACGACGACGCAACTTGAACACAACAGGAAGACGTAAGCATGAAACGAACACTTCTGTCGCTAGTTATCGGTGTTTCGATGACAACTGGTGCGCTAGCCGATGACCTAATGCAGGTATATCAACAAGCACTGGCAAACGATCCATTGGTAAACCAGGCGAAAGCGCAACGTGATGCTGCGTTTGAAGGGATCAGTCTTAGCCGCGCAAGCCTACTACCCCAAATCTCAGGCTCTGTGGGTTACACCCAATCTGAATCAGAACGCTTTCAACAAGCGGCTGGTGACAATGGCCTTCAAGTATTCACGACAGATACTGAAGTAGACACGCTTAACTACGGTTTATCACTTTCAATGTCTTTGTACGACCACGCAAATTGGTTGGGTCTAGACCGCGCAGAGAAAGTAGCTGAGCAAAGCGATGCACGACTTGCCGCTAGTATGCAAGACGTTATCGTGCGTACCGTTACTGCTTACTTTGACGTATTACGCGCCCGTGACAATGTAGAGTTCGTAGGGTCAGAGAAACGCGCCATTGAGCGACAGCTTGAGCAAACACGCCAGCGTTTCGAGGTGGGCTTAACGGCTATTACTGACGTGCACGAAGCGCAAGCGAACTACGACAGTACAGTAGCTCAGGAAATCCAAGCGAAAAACCAGCTTGAGTTTGCCCTTGAAGCACTTCGTGTTATTACCGGCAAGTACCACGACCGTCTTTTCGGTCTAAATACAGAGAATTTCTCTGCGACTATGCCGGTACCAGAAACTGTAGACAGCTGGCTAGAGACCGCACAGGACCAAAACCTTGCTCTATTAGTTGACCGTTTGGCCATGGACGTGGCAAAAGAAGATATTGCGATCGCGCGCTCTGGTCACTTGCCAACATTATCACTGTCTGGCAGTTACGGTCGCTCGAAAGATGATGTTGATGCTGAAGTATTAAATGACGACGGTTCTACCACACCGTTTGGGTATGAAACGCCGTACTTGGATAGCCAATCAATTGGCATTACGCTGAACGTTCCAATCTATCAAGGCGGTAGCGTAAGCGCGCAAACGTCGCAAGCGAAGTACAACTACGTAGCGGCCAGCCAAGCCGCAGAGCAGACGTATCGTCAAACGGTACAGTCAGTTCGTAGCTCGTTTAATAACGTAAAAGCCTCTATCTCTACTATTCGCGCTCTTGAGCAGTCAGTGGTGTCTGCAGATAGCGCACTTAAAGCCACAGAAGCGGGCTTTGATGTAGGTACACGTACTATTGTTGACGTATTGGACAGCACCCGTAACTTGTTTGACGCACGTCGTAACCTTGCGGGTGCACGCTATGACTTTATTCAGTCAGTGATTACGCTTAAGCAAGCGGCTGGAACCCTTACAGGTGAAGATGTGGCTATGATCAATCGTGGTCTTAAACCTGTAGAGAAGAGTAGCAACGAATAGGATGTGATGTAGCGCAAGACCAGCGTTTAAACACCACATAGGAAGGGTGGCTACTGGCTGCCCTTTTTTGTACCTAATACCAATTCGCGCAGGTAATTGCCCACTCAGAAGACCCTGGTAGGTTTCCTAGCGAAGCGTGGTAATGCAGGAATGGTATGATAAATCTTTGATAGCATTGAAGCGAATGACTATTTGGCGCAAGAGAATTTTTGCAAGGCGCCCAGCAACTGTCGATATTCTGCACATAAGGCTTCAGCATTTTGTTTAGTCATTACAAAGTCAGATAAACGCATTGAAACGGCGCGTAATTTCTCTTGCAACAGCTGTAACTCATCATCCATGATTATGCCCTTTAAATTTATCTCTATTTTTAGTGATGTTATTTTTGCCGGGTTTAAGGCTTTAAAGTCGCCTTTTTGCCCCTACATTTTGGTGCATAAAATGTGCTAACAACGACCTTAGTATAACGCCAAGTGAGTTTACGACAAGCTTCTTGGTTCATTGTTTTTTCTTGAGTGATAAATAAAAATGCAAGCCTCTGAACTACAAAATAAATTTGAGCGCATAAGAGCAAATAAATGGTTTGAAGCCTTTGTTATCAGCGTCATCGTGATATCAGCGTTATTAGTCGGTGCTAAGACCTATGAACTACCTACTGGCATGTCATCTATTACTTTGTTTTTAGACTGGTTCATCAGCGCGTTTTTCTTAACTGAGATTACCATTCGATTTTTAGCGGAAAAGAAAAAGCGCTATTTTTTCAAGAGCTTCTGGAACTGGTTCGACACTCTCATTGTGATTATCAGCCTTATACCGGCAGACGATACTGAACTTGCGCTAATAGCGCGATTAGTGAGGGTTTTCCGCGTGCTTCGTATGATTTCCATTATCCCAGAGCTTCGAATATTACTCGTTTCACTAGTAAAAGCTCTGCCTCAGCTAGGCTATGTCATGCTGCTGATGTTTATCATCTTCTATATATATGCAGCGGTAGGCAGCACGTTGTTTGAAAATATTAACCCTGTGCTGTGGGGCGATATTACTATCTCTATGCTGACACTCTTTAGGATTATGACCTTTGAAGATTGGACAGATGTGATGTACGAAACTCAAGAAGTGTACTCACTAAGTTGGATTTTCTATTTAACCTTTATCTTCTTTACCGCATTTGCCTTCCTTAACATGGTCATAGGCATTGTGGTAAACGTGATGGAAAGAGAAAACGAAAAGGCAAGAGCAGAAAAAGAAGCCGCTTTGCTTGAGGAACAAATTGCACAAGGCCACATAGAGCCTACCTTGCATGATGTTTTAAAAGAGTTGCGCGAGCTGAAAGCCCAAGTTTCATCGCAAGGCAGCAATGAATACGAAACCAAAGCCGACTAACGGGCTTTGCAGTTTTATAGAAATGGTAATACATGCCGCACATTAATATATCGGTAGTTGAGTATTACCATGCTCTTAGCAAAGAAACTAAAACGTGAATAAACCGAAGGCCACATTGAGTGGCCTTCGTTCGTATCGGGCTTTTGTAATGCAATAAAGCGCGCCCCCTAGCTCGCTGAACTAGCATTACATCCCGTATTGCTGCTCAAGACTTTCGACTCTTTGTTTTGCCGCTTCAGAGGTGAACTCTCTGCTTGCTAAGCGTCGCTTTGCTAACGCTTTTTTATCAAGTTCAAGCAACAAGGCAACGTGATTTAAATACACCTCATCATTAGCAATGGGGGCTGTTGAAATTTGCTCATAGAGCTTCAAAGCTTCAGCTTTTTCGCCCTTGGCAATATAAATTTGAGCAAGCGTATCCACTGCATCAGCATTTTCTCGCTGTAGCGACACGGCTTTCTTTGCGAGTTCTTCTGCTCGATTCAGTTTTTTATCTTCAAATGCTAAATAAGCCAGGTTGTTAAGCACCACGAAATTGTCGGGGGTTTTGGTAAGTATAAGCTCGTAGGTATCAATGGCCGCAGCTCTATCTTTTCCTATTTGACGCTCAGCTAACAACATTGCACTTTGAACGTCTTTATTGTGCGCATTTACGTGCTTTTGTAGAAAGCTAAACGCTTGCTCTTTTTTACCTGACATTTCAAGGGCCGCAACAAGCAGCAAAGCATTGTCTGAG
The DNA here is from genome assembly GCF_057552975.1 of Alteromonas sp. 5NW40-0090. Lineage (NCBI taxonomy): Bacteria > Pseudomonadati > Pseudomonadota > Gammaproteobacteria > Alteromonadales > Alteromonadaceae > Alteromonas > Alteromonas sp. 5NW40-0090. Next base: position 63,382 of record NZ_BAAJLT010000008.1, on the reverse strand, counting down.
TTTGAAGTAGCATCATAAGCTGCTTTCGCGTGGTCAACCGCCTGCTCAGGCGCTTTATCTATAAGGTGTAAACGCGCAATAACGCCCCTTACGAACGGCAGCGACTTAACCTCCTCAGAGACATTATTTATAATCTCCCATGCCGGTTTTGATTGACCAAGACGGCTATAAAAATACGCTTTCAAAAGCGTTAGCTGAGCGTCTGGGCGCTTAGACAACACCTTGTTTGTTAACTCTAGACCTTGCTTGAATTGCTTTTGTGAGTCGACAATAAGCAGCTTGCCCAACACCGCATTTTTATCTTGTGGATAAAATGATAACCAGCGATCAAAGAAAGCCGTTGCGTCGTTAACATTATTGCTCGCAATAAGTGCCTGACCTTTTAAGTTCCAAAAAGCCTGAGGTGATGACTCGTCACCTTCAACAGCAGTCAATAATGAAACCGTTTTATCTAGCTGGTTATTAAGCGAGTACATTCTTGCTAGTAAAAGGCGTAGGTTTACGTCGCTCTTGTTCTCATTAAATTGTGTCTGTGCATGATTAATTACAGCATCTGCATTTCCCTTTTCCATCGCTAGCGCAAACCATAACGCTAACGCTTGAACGTCCGAGGGATTCTTATCTATGAAGGTGCGAATAAGCGCTTCCGCATTGTCTTTTTTGCCTTCGGCAACAAGTAGCTTAGTTCTAGAATACGTGATCTCATTACCCGCATCATCAAGCGCACTCGCTTTGTCGAAATATTGTGCCGCTTCTTGGTATGCCCCTTCTGCCGTTGCAATATTCCCCAAATAAATCAGGGGCGCCGCAGTCTGTGGTGAAGCCTCATGCCACTCTTTTGCAGCACTTTTTGCTTTTTCCAGCTGATTCGTCGCTATGTAGGCACGCAGTAAGGTTGCTTGTGAGGTGACGGACTCAGGTGCTTGCTCAACCGCTTGTTCAAGGTTTACTAAACCATCGATATCATTTAATGAAAGCTGTAAAACCCCTAAACGCGATAAGTCTTCGGCTGTAGTACTCACCCCTTCAGATTTTTCTACCATCTGCTGCGCACCAATGACGTTGCCTTCTCTAAGCAACTGATAGCTGGCTTTGGAAAACAGGGCCGCATCAACACCTTGTTCACCTTTAACCCTAGCCAGAACTTCAAGGGCTTCATCGTTTTCACCTAGTTGAAGCATGCTGTCTGCTAGCATTCGAAGGCCAGGGTGATTATCAGGCAAGCTAGACGCCACCATAGTCAAGTGGCGCTGTGCAGCCTCGAAGTCTTGAATTTGATACGCACTAAAACCCGCAACCAAACGCACAACCTGATCGCTCCTACCGTTTTGAACGGCAATTTCCAAGTGTTCAAGGGCTTTCACGTAATTTTCGTTGGCTGACTCAATAATGCCTTTAAAAGTATTTAGCAGCGGATGGTTTTCGTTCAGCACCAACAAGTCATCGACAATAGGCTGAGCGTTATCAAGATCTCTTATCTCAATAAGAAGCGCGGCATACGCAAATTTACTGGTAACGTCATCAGGAAACTGGCTAACATAAACGCCATATACCTCTGCAGCTTTTTCTGGTTCGCCATTTTGCAGATAAATTTTGGCAAGCTGTTGCAATACGTCTTTGTTGGTCGGCGCTTGCTCGCGCAATGCTTCTGTTGCGGTTAATGCACCTTCCATATCGTTTTCTAATACAAAGGCATAACTATCAATAAGGCCCTTGTAAACCGAACTTGTATCTAGGGTAGAAAGATCGGCAAGAAGCGCTTGCGCCTCTTCTTTTTTACCAAGCTGCATCAGTGCTTGAAGCTTATAAAAGCCCACTTCTGCTGATTCAACCGCGGTCATCCCTTCGGCGCGATAGTCTACTTCAGCGAGGGCATTTTCTGCTCCTGACTGTTGATAAGCCACAGATAACAATGGAATAACTTGGCTAACGGGATGACCTAAATCCATTGCCTTGTTAAGTTCTTTTTCTGCCGCCACATAATTGTTTTGTTGTAGGTACAGTTTTCCTAGCTCAAAGCGAGGTTCTGCCGCATTAGGGCCTTTTTGAATAGCGTTTTTGTATTCAACGATGGCCGCATCAAGCTGCTGTTGAGAGGCATAGTTTCGTGCATCAGCCAAATGGCTTTCCATCGACTTCTCGCTACACCCTGACAAAAGTACAGTGGTTAACATAACTGCTAACGTTGTGCGTTTAATTAATTTATTAGTTCTCTGCTTTGTCATTGTAATTCCTTGCCCTTCCTCAGATTTTTGTCGTCACATTCCTGCTCTTTGTCAAAAGCACTGACTAAACTGCTCATTATTTCATCTAATTTGTGCAATTTCGTGGCAACCTGTCCATTATTCGAATATAATACTGTTTTTTGCAACACTGCTGGCAAGCATATCGCGAAATACGCTAAGAATACGCTTCATTAACTCGCCGGAAAGGCCAGTTCAACGCTGTATAGCGTCTTGCGATAATAAACCGAAAAAGTACGGTTTAGTCGTATGCCGCACCCTCCTTACTTAATGCACCAGGACCCTTAATGACAACAACTGTCGACATGACATTTAAAGACCTCAATTTACCAGAACCAATCTTACAAGCCCTTGAAAAAGTTGGCTACGAGAAACCGTCTCCTATTCAGGCTGAGAGTATTCCTCTTATTCTTGAAGGGCACGATTTACTCGGTCAGGCACAGACAGGGACAGGAAAAACCGCTGCGTTTGCCCTGCCTATGTTGGCAAATATCGATCCTGAGCAACGTAAGCCGCAATTACTGGTATTGGCCCCAACCCGTGAACTAGCTATTCAGGTTGCAGAGGCGTTTCAGGTTTATGCGAGCTTTAGTCAAAAAATTAAAGTACTTCCAGTATACGGCGGTCAGTCGTACGACAACCAAATTCGCCAGCTTAAGCGCGGCGTTCAAGTGGTTGTGGGTACACCAGGCCGTATCATTGACCACATAAAGCGCAAAACATTAGACTTAAGCGAACTTAAGTTCTTAGTGTTAGACGAAGCTGACGAAATGCTTCGCATGGGCTTTATTGATGATGTTGAACTTATTCTTAGCCACGCACCAGAAGAGCGCCAAACTGCCCTGTTCTCGGCAACTATGCCTGGCCCAATTAAGAAGATTACTCAACGTTACTTAAAAGATCCTAAGCACGTTAAAATTGCGTCTAAGGTAAGCACCGCAAGTACAATTCGCCAGCGTTACTGCCAAATCGCACCGCACCACAAACTTGAAGCACTAACCCGCATCATGGAAGTGGAAGTGTTCGACGGTATGATCATATTCGTTCGTACTAAAACCGCTACGGTTGAACTAGCAGATAAACTATCTGCTCGAGGTTACGATGTAGAGCCGCTAAACGGTGATATTCCTCAGGCAGCCCGTGAGCGTACAGTTGAAAAACTTAAGCAGGGTAAAATTGATATCCTCGTTGCTACCGACGTAGTAGCCCGTGGTCTTGACGTTGAGCGTGTAAGTCACGTTATCAACTACGATATCCCGTATGACAGTGAGTCTTACGTACACCGTATTGGTCGTACTGGTCGTGCAGGTCGTCAAGGTGATGCAATCCTATTTATCTCTCACCGCGAAAAACGCTTGTTGTTCTCTATAGAGAAAACCACTAAGCAGCCTATTGAAGCGATGCCTATTCCTTCAATCAGCGAAATCAATGAGACACGTTTAAGCCGTTTTAAACAATCGGTTGCCGAAGCTACTCAAGACGATAGCATTGAATCATTAATGCCTATTGTTGAGATGATTAAAGAAGAAAACGAAGCATCGCCTGAAACCATCATGGCTGCGCTACTTAAAATTGCGCAAGGCGATGAGCCGTTAATTCTTAAAGAGTCAGATCGACCAGATATCAATAGCAAGCCCCCGCGCGATAATCGTGATAGAAACTCTCGCGATGGTCGTGATGGCCGCGAAAGAAAGCCAAGAGTACCTCGTGGAAACCGCAAGCCTGAAGAAGGCATGCAGCGCTTCCGTATTGAAGTAGGTCACGTACATGGTGCGAAGCCTGGCAACATCGTTGGCGCTATTGCTAATGAAGCAAACATAAACTCGAAGCACATTGGTGCTATCGAAATTTATGACAACTTCAGCACAGTAGATCTTCCTGACGGCATGCCGAAGGAAACGCGCGATACGCTACAAGGTACCCGTGTTGCTGGTCAGCGTTTGAATATTCGCGAATGGTCAGACACGCCGCCGGCTAAACGAGAAGGTCGTGGCGATCGTGGTAATCGTGGCGACAGAGCGCCTCGCGGCAACCGTGAAGATCGAGGCAATCGTGGAGACCGCGAAAACCGTAAGCGTAAGAACTAAATAGCAATACATTCAGTCTTTATATAACTAATCGAAATATAAAGGCTGTTTTCGTTGTTTTCTAATTAAAAAGAATTGGCGCAAAATAGTGTCAGTTCTTTTTTTGTATTTAAAGCTAAGAAAACCTTTATGGATTACTTTCCGCTATTCCTAGACGCTAGAAAACTCAATGTCCTTATTGTTGGGGCCGGTGAAGTGGCAGCCCGTAAGCTAGAGCTTATTATGAAGACACCTGCAACCATTACAGTGGTTGCACCTTGGGTTTGTGACACGGTTAAGCAACTAGCGTTAAATGAGAAAGTCACGCTGATTGAACGTGAGTTTGAAAATAGCGACCTTACCCATAAAGACATGGTGTTTATTGCCACCGACAAGGGCGATGTTAACCAGTATATTCACGACTTAGCTCGCGCCAACAAAGTTTTGGTTAATGTGGTAGATAACACGCCACTATGCCAGTTTATTACCCCTTCTATTGTTGACCGTTCCCCTATTATCATTGCTATGAGTAGTGGTGGTGTTGCGCCAGTTTTGCTGCGTTATTTACGACAAAAATTAGAGACTGTTCTGCCTGCTAATTTAAGTCGGTTAGGCGCGTTTTCTGAAAAATTCCGCGAAAAAGTAAAACAGACGCTTAACGGTGTAACTGCAAGACGTTACTTTTGGGAGGACGTTCTTGACGGCGACATCGCGGAAATGGTTGAAAAGGGCCAAGACCAAAAAGCTGATGAAGCGTTTGACTTAGCATTGCAAGCTGCCGCTGAAGACAAAAAAGTCGAAGGACAAGTGTATTTGGTAGGGGCAGGTCCTGGCGATCCAGACTTACTTACCTTTCGCGCCCTCCGGTTAATGCAAAAAGCTGACGTTGTTGTTTACGACCGCTTAGTTTCACCACAAATTCTTGAGCTTGTGCGTCGCGATGCTGAGAAAATCTATGTAGGTAAGGCCAAAAGCAATCACACGCTTCCTCAAGACGATATTAATCAGCTAATGGTTAATGAAGCGAAAAAAGGTAATCGCGTGGTGCGTTTGAAAGGCGGAGACCCCTTCATATTCGGTCGTGGCGGAGAGGAAATTCAAACCCTTATTGAACACGGTATTGAGTTTCAAGTGGTTCCCGGCATTACCGCAGCTAGCGGCGCATCGAGCTATGCTGGTATTCCGCTTACCCATAGAGACCATGCACAGTCTGTGGTGTTTGCAACCGGACACCTTAAAAACGGTACTATCGATCTAAACTGGCAAGCCCTTGCGCAAAAAAATCAAACCGCTGTGTTTTATATGGGGCTAACAGGTTTGCCTATCATTTGTGAAAAGATGATTGAACACGGACTTGACGCCTCAACGCCAATAGCACTGGTTCAGTCAGCCACCACTGAAAAGCAGCAAGTATTAACCGGTACACTAGAAGACATTGTGGCTAAGCAGGAAAAGGCGCAGCTTCAGCCGCCGACCCTAATTATTGTAGGTACCGTGGTGAATCTTCACGATGAGTTAAACTGGTTTAAAGAGTAGGCGACGTAAGTCGCCTTACTTTTCACAACAACCAACTGGCCCACACTATTTTGCTATTCATGCCACCTGCCGATTTGATTAGGGCATGAACTTGTTTTTTACACGCAGGCGCGCATACTCAATATACTGTGAATATGTGAAATACGGTGCGCATTCCATTGTTAAAAAAAAGCCTTAGCTGTTATTTGTCTTTTTCGAGTTTTCAGCCGCCTTATGCCTTAAAACCTGTGAGTTGGTATGGGTTAGCCAGCGTATTTTTACTTATTTCAGGGATATTCTTTTCGTGTATTGCCCATGGCGAACAACTCAAATACAAAAAAACTAAAACCGACACGGGGGTGAGTTTTAGTTACGAATGGCTAGATAATGATAACACACGACAATCGATTTCTTTTGAGCTACCCAATAGCGCATTGAGAGAGGCCCCTTCGCGACAAGCCAACTACAAACCAAAGATTGCTCAGCGATACATTATCGTCGCATTAACCGAAGAGGCAAAAAAAATAGACCCGAAAGTTGCGCGTGTGAAGATAACGCCCAAAAGAGAGTCAATTGATATCCAGGTTACAGGGTCAGATGAAGCAAAGGTTGAAGAAATACTCAGTAAATTAAAAGCTATTCAGCAGCAAGAGTACGATAAGTACTTGCGAGATCATTACTTTACGCGCTTTACAACCTTGTTTAATCAAAAGGCGGTAAAACCAGACCACGTGCGATATGTTGCTGAGTCAGTAAAGCCTTTAGTTGCAGCATCACAAGCGTTTTACGAAAAAGTGGCTTCACAGTCAGACTCTAGAGCCTATTTCTCGCTAATTCTTAGCTGGCTTCAAAGTATCCCTTACGACACCTTGGAGGATAGAGTAGCGAGCAATGGTACTGGTTATGCGCCGCCTGTCAGTTTGCTTATGCAAAACCTCGGTGATTGCGATAGTAAAGCGGTGCTTGCGTCTTCAATGGTGCGCGCATTTTTACCTTCTACAAAAATGATCATGATATTTTTACCAAATCATGCCTTGCTCGGTATTGCATTGACGCCTATGGCAGATGAAAGAACTATAGAGCACGAGGGAAACACCTACGTGCTCTATGATCCAACCGGCCCAGCACTCATTCCTTTCGGGCAAGTATCAGAAGATACAGAGCGCAACATCGTGACCGGGCGCTACCAAGTAGAAGTAGTAGAGTAAGTTTCATCTACATTTACCTAGCATTCCCCGAATAAAACATCACTTCACTGCCAATCACACTGTTGGTAGCTTTATCAACAATAACAAAGCTAACAGACTGCATGGTATCAGCCATTGGCCATAATGCTTCAACTGAAAACGGCACATTTCGCTTTTCGCCTGGTGCTACGTTTATAGTCGGTACGTTAATAAGCTGCATATCTGATGGCGTATCTATAGCAATTTCATAGGTTTTGGCCACGCGGGATTTATTTAAAACTGTTAACGTATAAGTGTTTTCAATGTGTCCCGCGTTGTTCTCTCTGTAAAGCGCGTTGCGGTCACGGCTAATTGAAGCTTCGAAGTCCTGCCTGTCGATAGCCCACTCGCCCATTGCGAGCAGTATGGCTATGATTGCAGCGCCGTAAAGATAGTTAGTGAATTTACGCGCAGAATTTCTGCCGGCTCGCGTAAAATTGATAAGTTTGAGTGGATAGCTAAATTTGGCCATGACCTTATCGCATGCGTCAATACACAGGCCACAGTTAATGCACTCGTACTGAATTCCTTCACGTATATCTATGCCTGCTGGGCAGACTTGAACACATAAATTACAATCGACACAGTCTCCCAAGTCTTTGTGCTGTGAAAAACGCTTCCTAGGTCCGCGACTTTCTCCTCTGGTTTCGTTGTAAGTAACCAATGACGTACTGTTATCAAACATCGCAGCTTGAAAGCGAGAATAGGGGCACATATGCGTACACATTTTCTCTCGAAGCCAACCGGCATTGGCATAAGTGCAAACGGCAAAGAACATTGTCCAGCCTGAAATTAACGCAGGCGCAGAGAAAGTAAAAAACTCCGTGTATAGACGAGATGCCGGATAGAAGTAAGACATAAATACCAGCGCAGTAATAAGGCTTAGTGCCAACCATGCACTGTGTTTTGCCCCCTTTACAACTACTTTTGTTAGTGAGCTAGGCTGCTTATCTAAAGCCTTGCTTTGGTTGTGCGTACCTTCAATACGGCGCTCTACCCAATTGAAAGCGAGAGTCCATACGGTTTGAGGGCAAGTAAAGCCACACCATATTCGCCCGTAATGACGGGTGACTAAAAACAAAACAAAAGCCGCAAGAATAAACAGAAAGGTAAAAATCATGAGGTCTTGTGGATACAACACCCATGCAAAAAGCGTAAGGGTTTGACGCCCCACATCAAACAAAATCCCCTGCTGTCCTTGGTATTGAATAAAGGGGAGCGCAACAAACAGCGTCACTAATACTACATTCAAGTATCGACGTATTTTTTGAAAGTGCCCGGTTTCCTCACGGATATAGATTTTTTTGCTTTCTACGGTTGTACAAGCAATGATGTCTTTTTGCCGAATTTTAACTGCCGTCATTAGCTTTCTCCGAAAATTTTGCGCTAATGGTAGGGATTTAAGGCCGTTAAAATAGAAACAGATTAGGGGTTTCTTTATAGATCAGTTGCTATGACTTTTTGAGGCGTAGATATTTATGAAAGACTTTTTATAAATAACGAAAGCTTAAGCAGTTGATTGCGCTTCGCTTCATTCAGAGCAAACGAGGCGTTTAAACGAAAACAATGGTTAAACTCATTGGTTAAGCTAAACAGCTTTCCAGGCGCAATGGTGATGTGTAAACGCAACGCTTCTTTATAAATAGCCATTGCATCAACATGCCCCCGGCATTCCACCCACAAAAAATAGCCGCCGCTATGTGTATGAATAGTCGCAACGTCTGATAGAAGGTTGGTAAGCAGCGCCGTTATCGTCTTCTTACGAGCGATGAGTTTTTTTCGCAGCTGCTTTAAATGAGACTCGTAATTTTTTGTGGATAAATAGTCTACAAGCGCAAGCTGTATCGGCGCACTGGTTGCCAATGTACTCATAAGCTGCTGTTTTTGTATTTCAAGGGCACGCTTACCTGCGGCGACCCACCCTATTCTGTACCCTGCCACTAAAGACTTGGAGAACGATGAACACAACATGCTATCTCCCTCTTTCATAAAATGCTTAATTGGCAGAGGTGGACGCTTATCAGCATAAAGCTCGGCATACACATCATCTTCAATAAGGGCAACATTATACTTATCGAGTAACGCGGCCACCTGCTGTTTTTGACCGTCACTCAATGAGTATCCAACTGGATTTTGAAAGTTGCTCATAAGCCAGCAGGCTTTCACATTATGATTTTTAAATGCGCGCTCAAGTGCAGCTACATCCAGGCCAGTGTTGGGTGATACCGTTACAGTAATCGCTTTTAGACCTAAACGTTGAAGCGCCTGCAGCGTTCCATAAAACACCGGCGACTCGACAACCACCCAGTCTCCTGGTGTAGTGCATGCCTGCAAACTCAAGTTCAGCGCCTCTAGCGCACCAGCGGTAATAATGATTTCATCAGGCGATATATTTACACCTTTGGCGGCATAGCGCTTAGCGATGATTTTTCTAAGGTCCAGGTTACCTGGAGGCAAGTTATCCATGGCGCTGGTCAAGGAAATTTGCTGGGCGGCAGCTGCAATAGATTTATTTAAATGTTGCCTTGGATAAAGGCTTGGGTCGGGGTAAGCAAATCCTAAACTGAACATGTGGGGGTCGCGAGAGGCCTGCAGCACTTCATACACAAAGTCATTAATGCTGACGGCTTCTGTGGCCTGTACACGCGCTTTTGAGGCATTGCTCGCTTTAGCTGTTACCAGAAAGCCAGAACGTTCTTGGGAGCTGACTATGCCTTGGCTTTCTAACATCTGATAGGCGTGCAGCACAGTCATTAGGCTGAAGCCTGTTTGTGCTGCCTGTTTGCGAAGCGATGGGAGCTTTTCATTTTCTACCCACACGCCACGCTCAATCTGCTCTTTAAGTTGGTGAGCTAAAACTTCGTATTTAGCCACGTTATACTCCGATAGTTCCTACCAGCGGAGTATAACAGTGAGGACAGTATTCTGTTATAAAAACAAAACAACCAATTTACGCGCTACCTTAGGTTAAAGATTCTCTTCAGCAAAACTCGCAAGACGACTTCTTACCACGCCGTCTAGGTTTATGGTGGCACTGCCCGAGAAGTCTTTAAACTTCTCAACCAAGTAAGTAAGCCCCGATGTCACTGCGCTCAGATAGTTACTGTCTATCTGCGCCAAGTTACCCCCCACTATCAGCTTCGTTCCTTCACCACAGCGTGTGATGATCGTTTTAAGCTGTGATGCCGTTAAGTTCTGCGACTCATCCAAAATCACAATCGCATTTTGAATGCTTCGGCCTCGCATAAAGTTCACCGACTTGTACTGAATGTTGGCTTTTTCCATGATGTAATTCATAGAACCTTTAGTATTTTCGTCGTGCTTGTGGAGTACTTCCAAAGAATCGGTAATTGCTGCCAACCAAGGCAACATTTTTTCTTCTTCCGTTCCCGGCAAGAAGCCAATCGACTCAGCAATTTCCGGCGTGCTTCGCGTAACAATGATTTTGTCATACATGTTACGCTCTACCACCATTTCAAGGGCTGCCGCTAACGCAAGTAGCGTTTTACCACTACCGGCAGGGCCTGTGAGAATAACCATATCAATGTGTGGGTCTAGCAACGCGTGGAGCGCCATGGCCTGCCCTATATTTTTGGGTGTGATGCCCCAGGCGTGACGACCCATCAAGCGTTCGTAACCTAAATCCAACACCTCTAAATGAGCGTCGGTGATCTCTTCTACTAAACCTGCAAACTGTTTAGTTTCGTCGAGCAAAAACTCGTTGATATACGCTTCTGGCAACATAGACTTGGGGATAGTGTGAATAGTGTCGCGCCCTTCGCTGCGGCTATCCACGCTTTTTACGCTATCCCAGAAATTACCATCAAAGGTATGAAACCCGCGAGATAGATATTTGATGTCAGTAATTAGCTGGTCGGTGCGGTAGTCTTCAACATGAGCGAGGCCTGCTCCTTTCGCCTTAAGCCGCATGTTTAGGTCTTTAGTAACCAACACCACTTTTTGCGGCGCGAACGTCTTTTGCAAGTGCAGCGCTACGTTAATAATGCGGTTGTCATTCTCATTGCTGGTAAAGACTCGCTGGGCTTCGACCATATTAAGGTCGGCAAATATAGACAGACTCCCTGTAGGTGCCGTTTGACCCGCGCCCAACCCTTCCATCGATACACCCGCTAGCATATCTTCTGGCGTTGCGTCGTGGAGCAAATCCTCCATAGCCCGAATGGATACCCGTGCATCACGCGCCACGTCTTTTTTGCTGTCTTTGATGTAGTCGAGCTCTTCCAATACGGTCATTGGAATAACAACGTCATGTTCTTTAAAGGAGAGAAAAGCGTGAGGTTCGTGCAGCAGAATATTGGTATCGAGGACGTAAATCTTAGTATCGGTAGAATTTTTTCTTGGCATCCTTCACTCCGGTAAATAAAGCCAGGTTAGACGTATTGTTCATTTATGAACGCACGCGCTAACAAGCTACAGTTACGGTTGTAGGAGAATGCCGCTCGAAACAGGACTTCTTCCCCTACTCGCGTCGACTGAGAAGCAGTACTACTCTTTCTGCCTCAAAGGTTCGTTTGTTAAATTAGCGACCCCTTAATTCCACCTTAATCCAGTTTTTGAGATTTAGCACTGTTTTTTCTTTTTTATTTTTCGTTAGAGCAAGTGAGAAGCGAAGAACAGTCCCCTCTTCGCCTATGTAGTAAAAATGACAACCAGTAGTCTAGTATTAATGACTTATCACAACGCAATGCGTACAATACTGCCCCCCCGAAAAATAGGTTGGTGATTTATGAGTTCAGATAGTCAATTTTCAGTTGGTCAGCGTTGGTTAAGCAACACAGAAATAGAGCTGGGGTTAGGTGTCGTTATTGGTAGCGACTTCCGTTCAGTTGAAGTGTTGTATCCGGCAACAGGCGAAGCGCGAAAGTATACTAAGCAAGATGCGCCGCTTACGCGACTAGTTTTTGAAATTGGCGAAACGGTCAAAAGCCAAGACGGCTGGGAAATGACCATTACTGAAAAAGAAGAAAGCCAAGATCTTTTCATCTACCACGGGCTTCGCGAAGATACCAAAGCGCAAGCGCGATTACCTGAAACCATGCTAGACAGCCATATTCGCTTGAACCAACCTGAAAAGCGTCTGTTCAGTCAGCAATTAGACAACCCTAAATGGTTCGATTTACGCGAACGTGCTTTAGATCATCAATACGACTATTTACGTTCAAACACCATTGGTCTTGCTGGTGCGCGCATATCGCTTATTCCACACCAACTCCACATTGCGTCAGAGGTGGGCGGCAGACACGCACCTCGCGTATTACTTGCCGATGAAGTAGGTCTTGGTAAAACCATTGAAGCCGCGTTGATCATTCACCAACAGCTTAAAACAGGCCGTGCGGAGCGCGTGCTTATTTTGGTTCCAGACTCGCTCATGCACCAATGGCTTGTTGAAATGCTTCGCCGCGTAAATCTTCCCTTCGCTATTTACGATGAAAGTCGCTGCGAAGCCATAGAAAAGAGCGAAGCAATTGAGAAGAGCGAAGGCTTAGAAGATGACGAAACATCTGACGCGAGCGCTGTGAATCCATTTGAAAACGACCAGCTGGTACTTTGTAGTATCGACTTCCTAAGCAAGAGCGAAAAACGCCAGCAGCAAATTCAAGCTGCAGGATGGGATTTAATGGTTGTCGATGAAGCCCATCACCTTGCGTGGTCAAGTGAGGCTCCCTCTGCCGAATACTTGTGTGTGGAAGCGCTGGCAAACCAAACACCCGGTGTATTACTGCTTACCGCAACGCCTGATCAACTTGGTCACGAAAGCCACTTTGCCCGCTTGCGCCTGCTCGACCCAGCCCGCTTCCATAGCTACGATGCATTCTTAGATGAAGAGTCGAAATACAGCCAACTGGCCGATGCGGTAGCGCCATTACTTTCAGACGCCGAGCCTAACGATAAACAGCGTAGCAAACTCGCTGAATTCGCGCCTGACGTAATGGAACATGCGGGTGATTTAAGTTCGCCGGAACATCGCCATGCGCTGCTGCACCAGCTTATCGATTGTCACGGCACCGGTCGTATGCTGTTTAGAAACCGCCGCGCCAACATAGAAGGCTTTCCGGAACGTAAATTAAGCGCTTACGAGCTTACTTTGCCTGAGGTTTATTCAGAGGCAGTGAGCGGCGGCGACTTAACCTATTCACTGTACCCTGAACGTATGGCAAGCGTGGTTAACAGCTGGACCAAGCATGACCCGCGCGTTGAATGGCTGCTTGATTTCATGCAAGGCGTTAAGCCAGAAAAGATTCTGCTTATTTGCGCGAGCGCCCGCACGGCGCAAGAATTAGGTGAGGTTATTCGCACGCAAACCGGTATTCGCCACAGTGTGTTCCACGAAGGCATGAGCATTGTTGAGCGCGATAAGGCGGCCCATTACTTTGCTGATGAGGAAGACGGCGCACAAATTCTACTGTGTAGTGAAATTGGTAGCGAAGGCCGGAACTTCCAGTTCGCTCACCATTTGGTGCTGTTCGATTTGCCTATTACGCCAGATCTGCTTGAACAACGTATTGGTCGTCTTGACCGTATTGGCCAAACCCAAACCGTACAAATTCATGTGCCGTATTTAGCGAAAACCGCGCAGCATGTATTACTAGATTGGTACCACGAAGGGCTGAATGCCTTCGAAAAGACCTGCCCGACTGGCTCTGGCGTGTTCGACGACGTGAAACCTTTACTTATTGGTGCCTGCTTACACCCTGACGATATGAGCGCCCGTGACGAGCTAGTGAACATGAGTGTTACGCTCAATAGCCAGCTCGTGGCGCAGCTAGAAGCCGGTCGCGATCGTCTTCTAGAGCTTAATGCTTCGGGAGAGGGCCGCGTAGAACAACTGCTTGAAGACATTATTACCCTCGATAGCGAACAAGATTTGTCGCGCTTTATGGGTCGTGTTTTCGATGCTATCGGTGTTCAGCAGGACGAAAAAGGCAATGACTGCTTTATTCTTATGCCAACCGAATCGATGGTGAGTCAGCTTCCAGGTCTAGACCCAGAAGGCATGACAGTTACTTACAAGCGCCGTGTTGCCACCACGCTAGAAAACGTGCAGTTTTTAAGTTGGGACCACCCGCTTGTGCATACCGCCATGGACGTAGTGCTTACTGACGTACACGGGAAAAGCAGCATGGGCTTCATTGCCGAGCCTTCTTTGCCAAAAGGCGCGTACTGGATTGAAGCGTTATTTGTGCTGCAGGCACAAGCACCTAAATCACTTCAACTAGGCCGCTTCTTACCACAAACGCCGGTTAGAGTGTGTTTAGATGCGCAAGGCAATCCGTCTGACTTGAGCTTCGACGTTAAACGTAAGATTGGACGTAAGATCTCAGCTCAGCTTTTAAAAGCTTTACAACAGCCGCTTGAGCTTGCCATTGAAAAGGCGCGTAAGCTTGCCCATCAGCAAGCTAACCAAAAGCAACACGATGCACTTAACAGTATGCACAGCACACTTAACGAAGAAATACAGCGCTTGCGCGATCTTCAAAAGCGTAACCCAGCAGTACGTGACAGCGAAATTGAGTTTATTGAAACGCAAATGAACGCCCTTGATAAAGTTATTCAGGATGCAGATGTTCAGCTGGACGCCATTCGTATTGTGGTAAATAACCCGTAACCTCTAAAGGTTTAACATTCAAAAGCGACTGTGAAGTAACGAGAACATAATGGCGAACCCAAGTTTTGTTTATAACCCACCGACGACACCTTATCTTGATATTTTGTATCAAGATGAGGACATGGTGGTTGCGCATAAACCTAGCGGGCTATTGAGCGTTCCGGGCAAAGCATTAGCGCACCGCGACTCGCTGATTAGCCGGGTGAACCGTGTGTATCCCACCGCCACAGTAGTGCATCGCTTAGACATGGCGACCTCGGGTATTTTGGTGCTGGCGCTTAATAAAGATAGCCATCGCCATATCTCGAAACAATTTGAATTACGTCAAACTAAAAAGCGCTACTTCGCCCGAGTTCATGGACATGTAGAGCAGGACAGCGGAGAGGTTAACCTTCCACTCATTTGCGACTGGCCGAACAGGCCTAAGCAAATGGTAGACTTAGAGCGCGGTAAGAAAGCCGTGACACACTTTGACGTAATAGAGCGCACGCTGGACGAAAAAGGGCGCCCTCACTCTCTTGTAGCCCTTTACCCCATTACCGGTCGCTCTCACCAACTGCGCGTGCATATGCTTGCTTTGGGCCACCCTATTTTAGGGGATAGACTCTATGCCCATGAAGAAGCGTTATCCATGGCGCCTCGTTTACAGCTTCATGCTGAAAGCTTGAGTTTTTCGCACCCGACACGTGGGCATTGGCTGCGCTTTCAAACTACTATCCCTTTTAGCCAGTATCGTCCCAACCCGCTTGCGGAAAATGTCGAGTAGCATTTTCGCGTTACTCCGCTTTACCAAACGACCTCATTATAGTTTTAAAGCGCATTGCCGATAAGCTTATTAGAACGATATGGTTGATGAATTGATTTGATACAGACAGCGCTGTCTGTATCAAAGTGATAGCTAAAGGCAAACCACTTTTTATGAAAAGGCACGCTCTCCTTTTAACCTTGGCAGTTATGATTTCGCTATTGCCTTTAAAGGCTTACTGCGACTTTTTTACGGATGTAAAAAATGCTTATCTGCCAGGCGAAGTACAAGCGCTTATGGTTGGCGAAATGGAAGTGCCACTTATTGAAGTTGAGGCAAAAACACCTCTCCCCTTGGGGGTTGCCATTGTGCTCACAGAGCCTTTTCCATCGAGCCTTACCCTCGCGCAAGGAAATAGCTTAGCAAATATGCTTGCAGAAAAAGGCTGGAATGTCGTTATAAGCCCTTTCAACATGCCCATAAGTTCGACCACCGCCAAACCCAATGGTGAACAGGACAGCGAAATATTGACAGAGGGAGCCTCGCCATTAACTGATACAGCGAAAGTCATTCACCCTAGAAGTAACCAACTAACGCAGTACCTCAACTTTGAAACATCGACCACAGCCTTAGCGTTACAGCTTAATGCCCTAGACAATTATTTACAGAATAGAACAGGCTATCGCATGGTCATCGCGCAGGGCATGCTTGCTACCGCTTACCTGTCCTCCATAGAGACAATACCTAGCTTACAGCCTGACACTTTTGTTGCCATTTCGCCGTTTTGGCCAGAGGAAACTACAAACAACTTAGTAATTGACACTATAGCGAAAGCGAGCTTCCCAGTGCTCGACCTATCTCTCAGCAACTTTAATGACTGGGAGACTAGCACGACTATGAAAAGGAAAGTTAGAGCAAAAAATGAACTGAAGTTACACTACAGGCAAGTTATCATTCCAAATAATTCTTTAACCTTTAGTATAAAAGAAATTGAAAAAACACCTAACATTCAGATGGTTGCGAATAGCACCATAGGTTGGACACGGCATCTAGGCTGGTAATTACGTCATCTTGAGATTACGCTAAATTAGTACCCAAAACAGTTACCTACCCGCTATAGAGCGAACAGTGGGTCAATGCAGTCAATGGGATTCAAGTAATGGACTATACTAATTTAAGCAGACAAAGACGGTTGAGTTACTCGTGAATGTTCAGGATTTTGTAGATAACAAAGCGAAACAGCTGTGTTTCTATTTGAGGGCATTTTGGCAGGGAGAGCTTCCGATCGAGGAGATCGAGCTATTCTTTTGGGATAGTATGGAAGAATGGGGGCAAATTGAATGCACGCTAACACAGCCTTACACGCAGAAGGAACGTGTATTTTGGCATTTGCTTCACCAAGTGCATTATTGGAATGAAGAAAAATTGACAAAAGATCAGTTTCTTGTTGATGAGCTTACTAATTGCGTCAATTTTCTTGAAGGCCTAGGGCATTGTCCTCTAGACTGCGTGGGGATCCGCCCTTAAATCTCTCTTACCTAACCAAGTTAATAATAACAATCCGCCTTCACAGTTTTATTGCTAAACACCGTGGTTCATGGCTCAATACACTTTTGAGTTAACGCCAAAGGTCGAAGTATTGCTAACTGCATTAAAAACGTTCAATGACAAACGTTACCTAACCATTTTTCTTTTTGGCATTTCCAGTGGCTTTCCTTGGATCATGATTGGTTCGGTATTATCAGCATGGTTAAAGGATGAAGGGTTATCGCGTTCGGCTATTGGTTTGTTTGGCATCATCTTCGCCACTTACTCATTTAACTTCTTATGGTCTCCTCTTGTCGACAAACTTAAGCCCCCACTGTTAGGGCAGCGACGAGGCTGGATTTTTTTGATGCAAAGCTGTGTCGTACTACTGTGCTTAGCGATGTCACAACTTAACACTGACCATGATTTATTTTACGTTGCATTAATCGGCTTATTGATTGCCATTGCTTCTGCTACGCAGGATATTGCTATTGATGGCTTTCGGATTGACTGTATTGAACAAGGTGATAAAGACGGTATGTCAGCCGCCTCATCGATGGCGACCGCCGGTTGGTGGACAGGTTATGGTGGCCTTGGTGCTATTCCCTTTTTTTTAGCAGATCTAACGTCGTGGTCATGGCCAAACATATATCTATTACTGGGTGCTATCATGGCTTTATTGGCCTTTGCGACTTGCTTTGCCAATGAGCCAAGCGTAGATAGAGAAGCGCTGCTTGGCCGAATAACAAATACCCACGCAAATAACTCGGCGGTGATTAATTGGTTAAGAACAACGCTTGTTACGCCATTTTCTGAGTTCTTTAATCGAAATGGTATCAAGCTGGCAGCTTCATTTTTATTATTCATTTTCCTTTTCAAAATTGGTGAAGCTTTTTTAGGTCGTATGAGCATTGTGTTCTACAAAGAGGTTGGGTTTTCAAATAGCGATATTGCCACTTATTCAAAGCTTCTTAACTGGTGGGTGACGATCGTCTTTTCACTACTAGGTGGGCTAGTCAATATCCGTTATGGTATTTATCGAGGGCTGATGACTGCGGGTGTTGCTATGGCGGCTTCAAACCTTCTGTTTGCGCTCATTGCACAAACGGGGCCTTCTACTTCACTGTTAGCCATTACTGTCATTGTAGACGGTTTTACAGGAGCATGGAGCACTGTAGCTATGGTCGCCTTTATATCGCTTCTATGTAATCGTGCTTTTAGCGCCACTCAATATGCCCTTATGGCCTCGCTCAGCGTTGCGGGGAGGACGTTAGTCGCCTCTAGCAGTGGCTTGGTTGTGGATAGCCTGAGCGGAAACTGGAGTTTATTTTTTGTTTTAACGGCGGTTATGGTAATACCAAGCCTTTGCTTTTTACACGCTATTAGGCATCACATTAAACGCGTTGAAACGTCATAGTTAAACGGTTCTATTCTTTTTTTACTTCCAATTAATTTGACGACATTTCCTTGCAAGTTAGCGTTAGTTGCCTACCTTTATAGAAGGCAACTAACGCTAACTTGCAAGGAAGAAAGTTGAGTCCAAACGATGCTACTAAGCTACAGCGGAAGACATTGAGCAACGCCGTCGCATTTAGTTTTTCTAAAGTGAATGCGACGGCCTTGTTGTTTGGCATCGTTATTTTTTCAATCTTGCTGGCATTAATCAGCAAGCAGCAGTCTTTTATTACCAAGCTCAATCAGCAAAGCGAGCTTCGGGACGGGTTGCTTACCTCTGAGCATAGAATTCATCAACTCTACACTCATGATCAAGGAGCTAACCGCACCCGCACTGCTTTAGAGTATGAGTTACAAATTGCTTTTCAAGGGTTGCAGCAACATATACAAAAAGAAGGTGGCGTTGATGAGGCGCTTTCTCCCCTTTCTGACACTGCGTTTAGGGAAGCAACAACCAGCCTGGGAAACACCTCGGCGAAAGAAACCACAAAAACAACGCTGCTACTGCTTCACACGCTTATTCAACTCCCACACACAGAGAAAGTTCGCTACATTAAAAAAGATGGCTTTAGCCTGCTTCCGCTTTTAAAAGCCTTACAAGCAGAAGAAAACGCCCTGTTGAGCCGTATTCAGTCACTGCAACACAAAATATTTCTTACCACACTATTTGGTGTGATTATTTTGGTGCTTTGGTACTTTTTAGTATGGCTCTTTTACAAAAGTTCAATCAAAAAGCCATTGCGAAAACTACATAAATCAAAGTTGAGACTGGCAATCGCAGATGATCAGACGAATTTGCAAAATAAAGAGTTTTTGAAACTTATCAGCCATGAATTTAGGGCCCCCATTAGCGCCATTATTAGTGCCTTGGAGCTTATTCCTAATTTGAAAGAACAGCGTACTCGATTGATTCAGCAAGCTGAGCAGTCCAGTTACCGGTTACTAAATTTAACAAACAATCTTACTGATATACTCAATAACCACGTAGAGGATGACCTTCAACTTTCGAATGTAGATTTAATCAGTCTATTAGACGAGTGTATTTCACCGTTTTCGGTTAGAGTTAAAGACAAAAAGCTTGAATTCAATATGCATTGCAGTCATAGCGTACCTAGCCATGCAGAGACCGATCCTATGGCACTCTCCAAAGTCATAGTGAATATACTCGATAACGCCGTAAAGTTTACTTCTACAGGGCTTATTGATGTAACCGTCACAACCTTAGTAAAAAATAAACGAATATTCTTAATAATCACCGTTAATGACACCGGCATCGGCATTGATGATAATACGCAGAAGCATATGTTCGAGCGCTTTTACCGAGGGGAACATCCACAAAGTCAGCGCTACCCAGGTGCTGGAATTGGCTTATACGTAGCCAAACGCAGTATTGATATACTTGGCGGTACTCTTCAGGTTAATAGTACTGTCGGCGTCGGCTCGGAATTTAAAATATCACTGCCTATTAAGCCCCTAGAAGATTCACCATCGGTGTCATCTACTCCTTCAAATGCCAAATTCGCGGTTGTCGACGATTTAGAAATATCAAGGCTTCACCTTCAGTCCATTGTTACCAAAGAAGGCTATAGCGTAAGAACATTTTCGTCTGGCGCCAACCTTTTGAACCTTCACGAAGAACTGCTTCAATTCTCGGGCATCATTGCCGATTTATATATGCCTGGGATGAATGGACTTGAACTGGTGAAAACACTACGCGCCATCTACGGAGAGCGAGTGCCACCGGTCATCGTATTATCGGCAACACCGGATATTGCAAATATTATCGCCAACAGCGAGCTACCCATATATCAGAGTTTTGTTAAACCTATCGACAGAAACCGGTTTGTAGACGCCATTCATCAACTAACGTTAAATAATACTAAAGCCATAAAAGATAAAGCCAAGGCCAACATATTAGTTGTTGAAGATGAACCGATTAACGCCGAAATGGTAGAGTACATGCTAAAGAGTATGGGGCACCATGTAACTGTGAGCTACACTGGCGACGATGCCATTAGCCGGACTAACGAAACCGCTTTTGACTGCGTGTTGCTCGACATCAACCTGCCAGATATTAACGGCTTGGAAGTAGCAAAAATAATGAAAGAAGGGCACCCTAACCTCCCTGTAATTGCCCTTACCGCTAACGCCCACCGAAATGATAAAGAGGCTTCACTGCAAGCGGGCATTCGCTATCACCTTGTAAAGCCGGTCACCTTTCAAGAACTTAGAAACACCTTGCGCCTTGCGCTATCCTAAAGGGCGTTCTGGTCTAAGCGTAAATACGGTACTGATTTCTACCATTTTCTTTAGCTTGGTAAAGGGCTTGGTCGGCACATTCAAGCCAGGCCATCGCCCCCTCAAAATCGGATGAGAATTGCGCTAAGCCAAGACTAACGGTGAAGGTTATCGACTCACCATCGTGTTCAACTACCAAACGCTGTGCGAGTTGACGAATACGCTCTGCCACCGCCTGTGCATCTTCAACGGACGAGTCGTTAAGAATAATGGCAAACTCTTCACCACCATAACGCCCAGCTAGGTCAGTCTCACGCACACAACGCTTGATCAAGGCGGCAAGCATTTTTATCACCTTGTCGCCTGCTTGGTGACCGTAGGTATCATTAATGCGCTTAAAGTGGTCGATGTCTAACATAAGGGCAGTGCTAGGTTTTTCTCGCCGAACACACAATTTGTGCATTTCATCAAAGCGTTCTTGCCAATAGCGGCGGTTAAATAAGCCTGTTAAACCATCCACTCGGCTTGCGGTTTTCAATTCTTCGTTTAGATGTTCCATGCCAAGCTTACCAAGTGCCTGTTCAGTTACATCGTAAACTAACATACAGAACCGCTCTACATGGCCATTCTGGTCGACAATTGGGAACATAGTCACGTTCTGATACATAAAATCAGCAGCGCAAGTTACCGGGCGGTTACAATCGAATTTAAATAAATAGGGTCGCTGCTCCCAAATGATAAACACTGGGCTTTTTAAATTAAACACAGGATCAACTTTGGTTCTAAGCCACCTTTCTTCAATTTCAGGGAAGTGAGAGAACAAGCTGTTTCCAATAATAGATTCAGCTTTCTTGGCACCATGGTTCTCTAGAAATTTGTTCCATACTTGCACGTTGAAATTGCGATCTAGTACCGCAATCCCAACTTCGATTGAATCAAGTAACTCAGCTGGTACATACGATGAGTCAATAAGCGCACCAGCATTGCTCATATCTGTTGAAGCATTCATAGGCCTTCCTGGTCCTGTGTTACTAAGCCGTCATCGAACAATCTGGCGTAAATATGATTCATTGCATCGCCAGGAAACAGCAGTAATAGGTCAAAAGCGATACCCTTTGATTTGATCGCATAGCCGATTTCAATGGCCATCAACTTTCCCCAGCGCTGTACATTATCGCTCAATAGGGTTGATAACCCTTGATGCTGCCCCAGCAAAACAGGATGCGTATGGCTGAAGGCAACGTTAAGCTGTTCTGACAAACCGTTCAAACAAGCGCCTATAAGAATGTTTGAAACATCCATGAGTGCCTCAAGAGCGAGCTTATCTGAAGAGGCAGACGGGGGATACTTTAATAGCTCCACAATATTCTGTGAGTTAGTATCATTAAAGATGACCAGAGCCTCACCGCTTATCCCTTCGCTAATAAAACCTTTCGAAACCGCTGAAACACTGTCGCTACGATTAATCTCAGCAATCGCCATGGACAGTTCATTGCTTTCTATTAGGTTTACGTTTGGTATGGGTAAGTCAATAAACTCGCCTAGCAACGCAGCAAGATTTTCTCCAGCACGTCCCATGGCAATATTCACCATTTCGCGGCATGCGTCTAATTGATCTTCTTTACTTGTTTGACCATTGGGTTGAGCGTTACCCGGCTCATACTGGACTTTTTGCAACCGCGTACCAGAAGCGTGTTTCTCCCCGCTGTAAATACCGTAAGAGGCTAAGATGTGACTAAGCTTTTCGTTATCGATAGGTTTTCGAATGAAATCCAAAGCCCCAAGAGCAAGCATTTTTTCTCGCGCTTGTGATTGAACATCTCCGGAGACCACTACCACTAAACATGGTAGGTCATGTTGACGGATAGCCTCCATGGTTTGGTAACCGTCCATTACCGGCATGTTTAAGTCGAGAAACACCACGTCGCCTTTGCCTTCTCGAATAAGAGCAAGGGCTTGTTCACCATTCTCGGCGAACGAAATATCGACATCCCAGCCATCAGGTAAACTGCGCGCCATTTGCCGCCTTGCGAAGCCTGAGTCATCGCAAATCAAAATCGGAGTACTCATGGTAACTCCTAAATAGCTACAGGGGCTTTAATGTGTGGGTGTGACTGATAGTTTTTAAGCGTAAAATCGTCGAAAGAGAACCCAAAAATATCTTTAACCTCTGGGTTAATTTCCATAGTTGGGCGTGCAAACGGTTCGCGACTAAGCTGTAGCTCTACCTGCTCAAGATGGTTTGAATACAAATGCGCATCGCCTAGCGTGTGAATAAAATCGCCGGGCTCTAGGTCACACACTTGCGCCATCATCATTGTCAATAAAGCATAACTTGCGATATTGAAAGGAACGCCCAAGAAAATATCGCCGCTTCGTTGGTAAAGTTGGCAGCTAAGCTTACCGTCTAACACATAAAACTGGAAAAGTGTATGGCAGGGGGGCAGTGCTTGCTTGCCCATCGCTGCATTTTCTTTAGGAGAGTAATTAGTATCAGGGAGTACCGCAGGGTTCCAGCCGCTTACGATAAGCCGGCGAGAGTCTGGATTGTTTTTGATTTGCTCAACCACTTCGGCAATTTGGTCTACCGATGTGCCGTCACCGCGATCCCAACTACGCCACTGACGACCATAAACCGGCCCAAGCTCGCCTTCATCGGTAGCCCACTCGTCCCAAATACTCACACCATGCTCTTTCAAATAAGCGATATTCGTTTCGCCCTTAAGAAACCATAGTAGCTCGTGAATGATTGATTTAAGGTGACATTTCTTTGTTGTCACCAAAGGGAAACCTTCCTGAAGATTAAAACGCATCTGATAACCGAATACACTTAACGTACCTGTACCAGTTCGATCTTCCTTTTTCACACCCGTATCACGTACATGGCGCATTAGAGCGAGATATTCTTTCATCGTTATTCTTATATTTTTTGCTGTTCAACATGGTCTTTTCCGCGCATGTAAGCACGGACTATTAATCCTATTCCTAAAGCTATCATAGGTAAACAAAGAAGTTGCCCCTGACTTAGGCCCATTTGATATAAGCCAATATGTGCGTCGGGTTCTCTGAAATACTCAACAATAAACCGGAAGCTTCCGTAGCCAAGTAAGAACAAGCCACTTACTGCCCCTACTGGACGCTTTTTGGCAGAATAGAGCCATAGGATAATAAAGAGTAGTACGCCCTCAAGAGCAAATTCGTACAATTGGGACGGGTGCCGAGGAACATGGCCCGCATTAGGAAAAATGACGGCCCAAGGTACGTCCGTGGTGCGTCCCCAGAGCTCGGCATTTAGAAAGTTGCCAATTCTGCCGGCACCTAAGCCAATGGGTACTAATGGCGCAACAAAATCACCTAATCGCAAGAAGGTGGTATTCATACATTTGGCGCGCCAGAAAAGCGCCGTCAATACCCCTAACAAGCCGCCATGGAAAGACATTCCACCTGCCCAAATTTTAAATAAATACAAAGGGTCATCTAAGAACATGCCAAACTGGTAGAAAAGCACATAGCCTATGCGGCCGCCCAAAATCACGCCAACAAAGCTCCAAAAAAGCATATCGCTTAGCTGCTCACGACTCCAGCTAGTCTGTGAAAGACGCTTTTGTGCCAGCAAGTATGCGGCAATAAAACCCACTAAATACATTAAGCCGTACCAGCGGACACTTAACGGACCGACACTGAAGATAACGGGGTCGATACTGGGAAATACCAGATAACTGCTCTGTTCCATTACTTTATTCAATTCCTAAAATCATTCTGATACTTACTAAAACAAGTAAGCATGCCAACATCGCTTTCAACACGCGTACATTTACTCGCTGCCCAAGCTTCGCCCCTATATTTGCGGTAAACATAGAGGTTGCAACAATACCAGCTGTAGCAGGCAGATAAACATAACCCATACTGTATTCTGGTACATCTATCTCACCCCACCCAGCTATAACGAAACTTGTGGTACCAAAAACGGCAATAACCAACCCGCAAAAAGCGGCACAGCCAATTGCCGCGCGTACATTAACACGAAACCATACTAACGCAGGCACCAATAATGCACCGCCGCCAATTCCCATAAGTGCGCTAAGGAGGCCAGCAGCGCCGCCAACGGCGCTCAAGGAACCTTTAGAGGCTTCGTTTTCAGATGCTTTTTGCTTACCAAATATCATCTGTAGCGCGATCAAAATAACCAGTACAGCGAACACATCTTTAAGTAATTCGCCAGAAATATGACTTGCCACCTGTGCACCAACAATTGCGCCAAACGCGATGCCTAAGCCTGTGTAAAGTACAATATGCTTTTGAATATTACCCAGTTTGTAATGCGCTAAAGCCGACGACATGCCAGTGAAAATAATGGTCGATAAAGAAGTGGCGATAGCGACAGGCATAACTGTTTCGGTAGTCATGCCAAGAAAATGAATCAGTAGGTATGACAGCGCAGGTACGATAATTAAACCGCCCCCAATACCTAACATACCCGCCAGAATTCCAACCACAGAGCCCAACATCAAACAGCTGACAATAATTACTACAAATGGGTCCATTTTTAAGCACCTGCTCGGATAAGGCCTCCTAGGCCCTTAGTTTCAAGATATTGATTCAAGTGCACAAAAACTTCTTCTTGGCTTACAGAGGTGAGTGCCAATGATAGTAGCTTCTTACATTCATCCAGCGTGACTTTTCTAATAAGCCAGTTTATTTTTCTTAAGTTAAAGCCGTTCATGCTTAATCGGCGATAGCCCATACCCATCAATAATAAAGCGCCAGCAGGCTCACCCGCAATTTCACCGCAAATAGTTACTGGCACTTGGCTTTGATTAGCTTTTTGAACTACATCGTATAGCGCCCCTAAAACGGCAGGATGATAGCTATTATAAAGCCCAGCCACTCGCGTGTTATTTCTATCCACCGCCAATAGATATTGGGTTAAGTCATTACTGCCCACTGAAAAGAAATCGACGTGTTTGGCCAGTTGAGGTAGCTGATAAAGTACCGACGGCACTTCAAGCATAATACCCAGTTTTGGCTTAATCAGGCTTTGTCCAGACTCTGCAATTTCGTCAGATATCTCATAAAACGCCTGATTAATAAGGCGCTTAGATTCCTGCACTTCAGATACCGTAGATATCATGGGCAGCATAATTTGAAGGTTGCTTAGCCCTACGCTCGCCCGAAGCATTGCGCGAACCTGAACCAAGAATATTTCTGGATGGTCAAGTGTAAGACGTATGCCACGCCACCCCAAAAACGGGTTTTCTTCATTAATTGGGAAATAAGGCAGGGGTTTATCACCCCCCACATCGAGTGTACGCATGGTGATGGGTAACGAAGGTGCCGCCTCAAGTACTTGACGGTACAACAGTACTTGCTCTTGCTCTGATGGAAAACGCTCGCGCAGCATGAACGGAATTTCTGTGCGATACAACCCAACGCCAGCTCCAATTTGTTCAGCATTCAGTTCCACTTCAGCAGAAAGGCCCGCGTTAATATATAGTGACATTTTACAGCCATCTACGCTCTCGCAAGGTTTATCAGCCTCAGCGTCGATTTTATCCGCAATGGCTGACTCTTCTTCAATAAGCTGAATAAACTCGGTCTTAATGTTGCGTTCTGGCGAAATAATGACTTCGCCCGAATAACCATCAAGCAGTATTTCTTTATCTTCAAGTAGCGCTGGGGTGACATTTTGACAGCCCATTACGGCGGGTACGCCCATGGCCCTTGCTAAGATTGCTGCATGAGAGTTGTTCGAGCCACGGATTGAAATAATGCCTTTCAGCTTGTCTCGTGGAAACTCAGCAAGCATGGGGGCTGACACTTCATCGGCAACAAGAATACTGGCTTCGGTCACCGCCTTTTCAGCGATTTTTTGCCCGTTCGCTTCATACAAAATATTAGCTAAGATACGATCTGATAAATCGACGATATCGATAGCTCGCTCTTGCATGTAAGGGTCTTCCATTGCCTGAAAGCGCGCGGCATAGCTTTCTACAACCATTTTCAACGACGATGCAGCATCCCAACCTTGGCGAATTTTCTCTTCTACTTCGCGCCCTAGACTGTTGGCATCTAATAGGTGATGGTACAGCTGGAAAATGGATTTAACGTCATCGGGGATTCCGTCATCCAATCGCTGAGACAGAGCGTCAACATGCCCCCTTGTTACCTCAACACCTTTGCGGTAAAGCTGAATTTGATCTTGCGGCGACTGTGTGCGTTTTACTACCCAGTTTTTGAGGTTAATCGATTTATCTGGCGATACGCCGATACCAATAGCTAAACCAGGCGAGCCTGCAATACCACGCACATTTTTTTGCCGAGCAATGTTGTCGGTGGAGTTAGAGAGTGTCAATGCGCCGCGTATATCAGCATTAGTAATCTCTAACGCAAGCTGTGCAGCCAGAGTGACTAAAAATGCTTCTTCGTCTTCACTGAAGCGCCGCATTTGTGATTGCTGAAGGGTGATAACACCAAGAACACGCCTTTGATTGATAATGGGCGTGCCTAAAAAAGCATTATAACTTTCTTCTTTTACTTCAGGATAGTGTTTAAATCGTGGGTGGTTGTGAGCATTAACAATATTAAGTGGTTCTTCACGTTGGCCGACCAGACCAATAAGCCCCTCTGAAAACCCAATGCGTACCTGCTCTACTGCATCAGGGTGCAAACCGTCAGTCGCTTTAAGAATGAATTCTTGCGTGTCGTAATCGGCAAGGTAAATAGAACAGGAGTCAACGCTGAGGGTTTGCTTTACACGTGTAGCCAGCCTAAACAAAGCGGTATCAAGTGCAGGAATTTGATTCATTTCCTGCACGATACGTTTTAATGTAGTTAACATAGCACCTTGCTGGCTCTGAGGGCTCACCGTTTTATCCTTGTGTAATCACAGTTTGCTCGTCGCTGGGTGTTGCACATCGCCACCTTTGACACCTTTAACATCTCTGCCACCTTACACACTTTTCCCATTAGCGGCTTAACCGCGCCTGCGCTTTTTACCACGCTTGTGCGGGGCTACATTTTGGCGCTGTTGAGGTCGATGTTGCATAGACATAACTACCGGCGAGAACTCTTTCATAACTCGTCTGTATACATCTCGTTTGAACGATACAACATTTCTAATAGGATACCAGTAGCTTACCCACCTCCAGTCATCAAATTCAGGATGGCCTGTTTTTAGCACATTAACGTCGCGCTCGTTGCAATCTAGCTGCAACAAGAACCACTTTTGTTTTTGCCCTATACAAACAGGGTTGCTGCCTTGTCGAATTAATCGCTTTGGTAGCTTATATCTAAGCCAGTTACGGGTAACACTTAAAATGGTGACATCTTTCGGTGTCAGCCCTACTTCTTCGTGAAGCTCGCGGTACATAGCTTGTTCAGCAGATTCCCCTTCATCAATTCCGCCTTGAGGGAACTGCCATGAATGTTGACCATAACGTCTTGCCCAAAATACTTGACCCATTTTGTTGCAAATCACTATGCCCACATTCGCACGGAATCCATCGGCATCTATCACATAGACTCCCGGGCACACTATACTTGTATATGTTTTCATTCTTCCACAAACTATGCTCCAATCATAGTCTTAATGTTCGCCTTCGCTTTCAAACAGGAAATTAACCACCTTTATGCAACCTCCTTCATCGCCTCCATCTTCGCCAGACAGTCTTTTGAGGCGATGTCACGCCATTGCAGGTTTAACATTAGGAGAACTGGCGGACATGGCCAATGTTGCCATCCCTGCCAATTTACAGCGTCACAAAGGGTGGCCGGGCATGCTAATTGAGAAATGGCTTGGCGCAAGCGCAGGTTCAAAGCCGCAGCAGGACTTCCCCGAGTTAGGCATAGAACTTAAAACCATTCCCATCGATGCCCATTTTTCACCATTAGAGACCACATATGTTTGTTTTGCGCCGCTTTTAATGGCGCCGGGGATCACGTGGGAAACCTCAAATGTTCGGAACAAGCTACAGCAAGTACTATGGCTGCCCATAGAAGGCGACAGAGCCATTCCATTAGCACACAGGCGTGTGGCGACGGGGTTTTATTGGCGTCCAAATGAGGATGAAGACGCCATGCTTAGAAACGATTGGGAAGAATTGGTAGAACAAATTGCTACGGGACAGGTGGAATCTATTACCTCTCGACAAGGTGAGGCACTTCATATTCGCCCCAAAGCGGCTAACGGCAAGGTGCTTACCGATGCATTAGGACCTGAGGGCCAACGTATTAAAACTCGTCCTAGAGGCTTTTATTTGCGCAAAACCTTCACTCATCAAATACTGCGCAATGCATTTGGTGGGTGAAGCTTGACAGCTCATGTGGGTAGTTTGAAGGCGTAAGCACCCGGTAAAACACCTCCGTTATTTTTAAGAGCCAGACTTTAAGTGCTTGACCAAATACTCACTCAAAAACTTTTCTGAATTTATGCCCATGCGTTTTGCCACGGCTTCAAGCTTAGCGTCGCTGCGAAGCAGTACATTTTTTGCGTATTCCAATCGGTAGTGAAAAATAAACCGCCTAAAGTTTTTCTTTTCAGTAAGCTGCAAAGCTATGGCCAGTGATGTGGGGTCAATATCAGCGCCTTGGCAAAATTCAGCAAGCGTAAGGAAACGGGTTTTGTAAGCTTTCGATTCAATGGTGTAGCGCTCAGCTTTAGAAATGATACTGCTTATTTCGTAAGGCGTCGCCTTACCTTCATCTAGTCGTTCATAGTCAAGGGGCGATGGTGCAGTGCGACGAATAAAGGTTAATGAAAACAGAACGACCAACAGCGCACAACCAATCATTAAATGATGCAAGCTTTCCCAAAAGGAGACGGGGAAAAAGCCAAAGGTCGCGGCGGTAACAAGTAGAATACTCATAAAGGCTACACCAACCATGCTCCCCATTACACCGGCAAGCCTAGGCATTTTTAAGCTTTTAATGTCTACGGCCTGCTCAGGCAAATGCCTGTGATACATTTGAATATGCTCGGTGATAAGAATGCCAATCAGCAATACACTGAAACCGGTTAACAGTGAGGCAAAATAAGCAGGCCATAGCAACAAAGGCTCGCCAGTAGGTGACGCTGAAAGCCACTGTTGTTTATCATCTACTGGAATAAGCAAAACGGTGCACTGAAAACACGCCGTCACCACTGTCGGCCACCACAACCGTTTTCTTGCGGTGGGGTGCGCTAATAACATAGGTTTTATGGCTCGATAACAACAGGTTATAGCAACAACAGCAAACACATCTGACAAACCATACAAAGCTGCCAATGACGTCGCATGTGCTATTCGCAACCATTCATCTAGCATGAATAGAGGCCAGCAGACAAATGCCCCCAATAACCAGCGCATGCTGCTTAAATTAACCTTCTGAAAAAGCAGGCGCGCAAAACAGAACAAGTAAACGCCCAATAACGAATAAAGAAAGTAGTCATAGTAGTTTGAAGTCATTACCGCCCTTCTTCCTTGAAAAAAAATTTGCTAACGCAATACGTATCTACTGACATGGTTTACCAATAGATTTCACGTTGCATAGCCACTGTGCGTGTTCGCTCCATAATTCGAATAAGCGTGCTGAGTTTCTCTGCTGTCCATTTACGCACTTCGTCATGGGAGTCTACTTCGGCGTCGTCTATCGACTGCTTTAACATAAGCAGCGCATTCAGCTCATCAATACCAGTGAGCAAATCTAACCACGGTGCGCGAAAATTACCCCGCTCCTCTACAAACAAGTCACCAAGCAGAAATCCACTCCATAATGTCTGCCTAAGCATCACTTCTACAGCACTGTAATTAGCAGGACCCATGGTTTTACTTAGGGGCATGCTTTGCTGCACAGTTTGCCAACCTTGCGACAGCCAGCCTTTTGCATGATCAAGCACCGGATGGTCAAAACCCGTTGCGACTTTTTGCCACGGCTTATTCTGAATAAGACTTATGGCGTGTAGCTTAATGTCTGTGGCATCGTTGTCGAAAAACAGCTTTTCGGGCTCATGAGCCTGCATTAAACCTGTTTGTCGTCCTTGCAAATAGCTCACTACTGCAGGATGTTTGCTGAGTGTTTTGTTAAACATGCTCTTTTTAGAGAGCAAATAACGCAAACTTTGTAAGTCGTCTTGCCAGCCCCACTTTTGCGCATGGGTGACCAGCTTTTTATGCAGGGCGAGTAGCTCAGGGCACTGCAGAACCGGCAAGTAAAGCGACACACTTTGAAGCAACAAGCGTACACTCTTGGCGACTTCTGCGAGCATTTTTATTGAGCCACTTTCGCAAAACACATGCTCGTGGTGCTGCCAATGCGCCAATGCAGTTTGAACCGCGTGGCTAAATGCTTCTTCCGTGGTGGTTGTGTCTTCAAGCGCAAGGAAATCTGGCAAGTGTCGAACTTTAGCGTTAAAGCCGTGAAGTAATTGATATCCCTGCGCCGCTTTTGATACATCACTAAGGCGTACCGGCATGTTGTCGTTTATTAGCACCGCCAACGTAAACAAACTGTTGATATCACCTGACATCAACTCAAGCTCTATTTCGTTGATTGGGGAGCCGGCTTTTTCGGTGCTTGCTTCGCCACAGTCCAGCACAATCTCAACCACACTTTCACCCACATTAACCACATAGGCATTTCGAGTAAAGTGAGTGCTAAACTGTTTAGATAGCCGCGTGTTTTTTGCCGCCACATCCCAATCTTGGGGCCAAGCGCTGGCTTCAAATAGCGTAAGATCGGGCCTTGAATTATCAAGGCTCACATTGTATTCCATGCGTTTGTGCAGACCACCGCTGACCACGCCGTTAGTCTTTAGCGTTTGTTCGTATTCACCATTGTTACCTCGAACACGAAAGCCCATTTTATTGTTTTGAAAATCGAGCTTATCTGTATCGTAATAGTCGTTCTCAAGGCGCATTTCACGATGAGAGTTCACTTGAATACTGTTTTTTTGGAAAAGAGGAAGTACACGTTGAGTAAACGCATGGTGGGCATTGTCACCCGTTACAAATTTTAATTCTATTTCTGACATGGTTGCGCTAGGCACAGCTTATGATGCTGACACCTTACCTTTGTCGCTTACTTTTCGCAATGCTGGCGCCTTGAAACAAGATGCTTTAATTATACAAAAGTGGAACAAACTTGCCTTTATCGCGGTCAACCAATACCATCTTCACGTTTTAAATTCTAAAATTGGACTTCATATGATTCGAAAGTGGTTAGCAGCAGCCCTTATTGCATGCTCTTTTCAAGCATTTTCGCTACAAGATACCGCTGATTTAGAAGCGTCTTCTTCGCATTACATAAGAGATGACTTGTTTATCTTTATGCATACTGGACCTGGTCGTAACTACCGTATTCTAGGTTCAATTGAAGCAGGCACACCTATTACTGTGCTTGCACGCGATAACGATGCTGAATTCACGCAGATTACCGACAACGAAGGTCGCGAAGGCTGGGTTGAAAGCCGCTTTGTGTCAAATACCATGTCGCAAGCCGAGCAATTGCCAATCATAAGTGAGAAGCTAGCCGAGAGCCAAAGCGCACTGCAAACAGCGCAGTCTGAAAACGCCAGACTTCGCCAGCAACTTAACGATGCACGTCAGCAGGTATCGAAGCTTACAACAACTAGCGAAGAACAAGCCTCTGAGATAACTCGTCTTACCGCCAAAGTAGATAGCGCGAATAAAGATGAGCTGGTTACCTGGTTTACACGCGGTGGTATGGTAGCCGGTGTGGGTATATTACTGGGCGTAATGCTGACTTACCTTCCCAAGCGCAAGCGTAGAAACAGTGAGTGGATGTAGCGCTAGGCAACGAGTTTTAGTAACACGATTAAAAAATGGCCAGCTTTAAAGCTGGCCATTTTTGTTTTTCATTTACTGATTTTAAGCATTAGGGTCTGCTCAAATCTGATGAACAAACCTGAGATTTATTGATTATTCATCATCTTCAACTAGGGTCATCAGCGATGTGTTACCGCCTGATGCCGTAGTATCGATACTTATGGTTTTTTCAGTCATCAAACGCTGAATAAGGTTGTCATTATATTCAGCTGTGATAACTGGCAAGATAGCCCCTTCGCGAGATGACAGCATTGCTGTAATACGCGCAGTACGCTCAGTACCAGAGTCGACCACCACGCCAGATAAATCTTCATCCATTAGCAAGGTATCCAGATGCGCAAGACGCGCTACCTGGAATAAGCCTTTTGGTGCGCCAGTTGATTCAAACTTGTTTTGAATTTCAACGGCTTCTTCATAGAAGATTTCAGACACAACTGATACTACCGGGTTACCCGTTGATAGCGCAGTCACAATAGACAGTAACCAGTATTCGAAGGTTACTTCTTTATCGGCAAAACACACCAAGATCCCGCGAGGCTCTAGGTAAAGCTTGTTCGATTCACCTGTTGGGCCCGGCAGGGTTTGTGGCTTGGCAAGCTTACGTTCAACACTGGTTAACTGCTGACGCGCCGTCGCAAGCGTGCGGTTCAAGTCATCAGCAAGCTCGTCAACAATGTCTACTTTCGCAATTTTTGCCAGAAGCTGACGTACCATAGAAATACGGTCATTCAACGGCGTATGACGCCACTGCACTTCTACCGCTTTCGCTTTATCCATCATTACGTGCGCACGCTCGGCAATCTTTTCATCACCGACAAGCGCTGCATCAGTACCGTCTACATCATCAATGTGCGATGGCTTAGGTGTGGCACGTTCCATCATTAAGCGAGGCAGATAGTTAGGACCACCCGCTTTTGGACCTGTGCCAGACAATCCACGTCCACCGAAAGGCTGAACGCCAACAATAGCGCCAATCATGTTGCGGTTAATGTACACGTTACCCGCGCGGCTCTTCGCTGCTAGCTCGTTAGCACGCTCTTCAATACGCGAGTGAATGCCCATAGTTAGGCCGTAACCTGTGCCATTGATTTGCTCTAGTACACTATCAAGGTCTTTCGACTTAAAGCGAACAATATGCACCACAGGGCCGAACACTTCTTTTTCAAGCACATCAATGTTCTTGATTTCATACAAGGTTGGCGCAAAGAAAGTACCGTTTTCAAAGCCTGCTGGCATTTCATTGCGATAAAGCAGCTTAGCCTTATCTTCCATGTACTCTTGGTGATCGGTCAGGCTCTTAAGCGCCTTCTCGTCAATTACAGGGCCCACATCGGTAGCAAGCTGCGTTGGATCACCAACGGTAAGCTCTTTCATAGCGCCGGTTAGCATTTCGATAAGATCATCAGCAATTTCGTCTTGTACGAACAATACGCGAAGCGCTGAACAGCGCTGACCGGCACTTTGGAAACCAGAGTGGATCACGTCATCAACTACCTGCTCTGGCAGTGCAGTTGAATCAACGATCATACAGTTTTGACCGCCCGTCTCTGCAATCAATGGCACCTGTTCGCCACCACGTTCTGCAAGTACTTGAGAAATTAACGTACCGGTTTGCGTTGAACCTGTGAACATTACCGCTTTAATACGCTCGTCTGGAAGAAGGGTTTCGCCCACTTCTTTACCAGGCGACACAATAAGTTTCAATGCATCTTCTGGCAGGCCTACCGAGTGCATAATATCTACCGCACGCTGCGCAATAATGCTGGTTTGTTCAGCAGGCTTAGCAATAACCGTATTACCTGTTACAAGTGCCGCTGCCACTTGGCCTAAGAAAATGGCTAGCGGGAAGTTCCACGGACTGATACACAGCACAACACCACGAGGCAGTAAGCGTTGATCTTCAGCAAGCTCTTCTGCACGCGCCGCATAGTAGCGACAGAAATCAACGGCTTCACGCACTTCATCAATACTGTCTTGCGCTACTTTACCCGCTTCACGCATACAGATAGCGATAAGCTCAGCCATGTGGCGCTCAAGCGCATCTGCTGTTCGATTGAGTATTTCAGCGCGCTCGCTTACATCGCGTTTAGACCAACCTTCAAACCCTGCTTCGGCTTCATCTAATGCTTTGCGCATATCATCAGGCGTAGCGTAATGGTGATACCCTACCACGTCGTTGTGGTTAGTTGGGCTAAGTACCGCTGTCGCACCTTCTGGCACTTCACCGGTTACTTTGTAGTAGTCCTGCCAGCGTTCAAGTTCGTGTTTAAGCGCCGTTACCGCGTTGGTGTCGGTTAGGTCCAGACCACGCGAGTTATCGCGCTCTGGCGCGTACAGCCCACGTGGGGTTTTGATTAACTTGTTATAACGTACTTTCAGGCGTTGTGTTTTCTCTACCGGATCTTCAAGCAAAGACTCAACCGGTTTTTCATCGTCAACGATGGCGTTTACAAACGACGAGTTCGCGCCGTTTTCAAGAAGACGACGTACAAGGTAGGCCAATAAGTCTTCGTGTTCACCTACAGGCGCATAAACACGGCACTGGATCTTATCCTGCGTTACCACCTGATCATAAAGGGTATCGCCCATACCGTGTAGACACTGGAATTCAAAACCTTCTTTGTCGTCACCAGCAAGCTCAACAATCACAGACGCTGTGTAGGCATTGTGAGTGGCAAACTGCGGGTATATGGTGTCGCGATACTCAAGTAGACGGTTCGCACAGGCATGGTATGACACATCTGTTGACGACTTACGGGTAAATACAGGGAACTCTTCAAGGCCCGCTTGTTGAGTAAGCTTAATCTCAGTATCCCAATAGGCACCTTTAACCAAACGCACCATTAGCGGACGACCTACCTCTAGGGTAAGTTCACGCAAGTGTTCTATAACGTGGATTGCGCGTTTTTGGTAGGCCTGTACGGCCAAGCCAAAACCTGTCCAACCGTTTAGGTCTTCATCGCGAAATACGGCTTCGATAATATCTAGAGAAAGCTCTAGACGGTCAGCTTCTTCCGCATCTACCGTTAAACCGATATCGTATTCTTTTGCCATCATACACAGCGCTTTCAAACGCGGCGGAATGTCTGCCATGGCACGTTCGCGGTGAGAAAATTCAAAGCGTGGGTGAATAGCAGAAAGCTTTACCGAGATCCCCGGTGAACGTTTAGGCCCACGTCCGTTAGCCGCTTTACCGATTACTTTTATCGCTTTCACGTATGCATCGTAGTAACGCTCAGCGTCGCGCATAGTACGTGCGCCTTCGCCTAGCATGTCGTAAGAATATACGTACCCTTTCGTTTCTTTGTCTTTGGCGCGTTCTACCGCATCTTCAATGGTTTCACCCATAACGAACTGACGGCCCATCACGCGCATCGCAATGTTCATAGCACGGCGAATAACAGGTTCACCTAAGCGGCCAAGGGTTTGCTTTAACAAACCAAACTGTTCTTTCTTGCGCTTATCAGCATAGTTCACCATGTTGCCCGTAAACAACAAGCCCCATGCCGACGCGTTAACAAATAACGACTCTGAATTCCCCAAGTGAGGTGTCCACTGTCCCTGAGACAGCTTGTCACGAATAAGCTCATCTTGAGTGGCTTTGTCTGGAACACGCAGCAAAGCTTCAGCCAAGCACATCAGTACCACGCCCTCTGCTGTAGATAGCGAGTACTCATTTAATAGTGCGTCAACACCACCGTGCCCTTCTTGTTCGCGGCGAATTTGAAGCACCATCTTACGAGCGCGTTCCCATGCACGACTTCGCGCACGTGGGTTTACCTCGGCGATAGGAAGAATTTGATCCACTGCCACCGACTCGCTAATGCGATAGTAGTCTCTTATGCGCTGGCGTAGGGGTGAAGTTGTATGAAGTGTGTCGTTAATGAGCATTGCAACCCTTTCATAGAAATAGCTGTAACAAAAAGCGTTCCCGCCGTGTAAGACTGCCCACGGTTACATGGAAGCGGCTAAATAACAAGCAAAGTCGAAACCCTGCGTTGACCTGTCGTACTTCTTTTAACTTTATACTTTTGGATGAAGATCACGACTGGGCCAAATTTGCGCGGATGGTAGCACACAAAATTGCCCTGCCAAGCCCCCGCTCACAAAGTTTTTCAGTTTCTCTGTCAAGCTACGTAGTCAGTGCGTTGGATGACATTTTACATGTCGCTGAATCGTCACTGCTTTTCACTGTATCAAGGATTTCGCTAAGAGAACTTAAGTCATCAAATAGACTCCCACTCGCTAACTGAGCGAGTGTTGAACACGTATAGATTCTCCCAGCGCGACGGGCTACACACATACGCCCGTCTCTCCACAAAGGCAATTGCGAAGATTCGTGCACTGCCTTTTCGTCTTCACAGGGCCTGCTTGTTTTGAGTTAGGCTTCCAAGTAGAAATTAAAAAACCGTCTACACTATAAAAAAACATAATTATAAATAGATAGGTATTTGCCAATGTGGTTACGAAAATTTAGTTTAATTCAACGTTTGGGCATTATTGTTGGGCTAATTACGCTGCTGTTTATATTGCTAACAGCAGTCGTATTAAACAGGCACTACGAAGCACTGAAGCAAAAATCTTACGATGAAAACCAACACCTAGTTGAAGTGGTTCATACCATGCTTGGTAGCTTTGAAGCGCGTACCGACGTAGATGAGGCTACCGCAAAACGACAGGCGCTAGAGGCGGTAAAGGCGCTGAGGTATGACGGCAGTAACTACTTTTGGATTCAGGACCAAACCCCGTCTATGGTTATGCACCCCATAAAGCCCGCGTTAGATGGCAAAGACCTCAGGACTTTTAAAGACGGGAACGGCAAAACCTTTTTTATTGAGATGGCGCAAAAAATCAAAGCGAACGGTGATGGTTTCGTTGATTACGTCTGGCCCCTTCCTGGCGAAGAAACACCTACCGATAAGATCTCTTATGTGAAAGAGTTCAAGCCGTGGGGTTGGACTGTGGGTTCGGGCATATACCTTACTAATCTCGAAAAAGAGTTTTCCCACCTTCGCAACCTGATTGTGGTGTTTTGTTTGGTTAGCGTTGTTTTGGTTGTGGTACTGGTATATGTGATTGGCGGTAGCATTGTAAAACCTGTTCAAGAAGTAACAGAACGCATGAAAGATATTTCTCAGGGAGAAGGCGATTTAACACGTTCTCTTCCAGAGACAGGACAAGATGAGATCACTCGTTTGGCGCGCTATTTCAATGAGTACACCGATAAAATGCGCCAGTCATTATTAGGTATTCGCGAAAATATCAGTTCTCTTACTCAGCAAGCAGAACTAGTGGAAACATCGAGTCAAAATAGTAATGCACAAGCACAAACGCAGAACGAAAATATGCTGCAAGTTGCCGCTGCAATGGAGGAAATGACGACTCAAATTAACGACGTGAGCAGCAATGCAGACTCTGCGGAAAAAAGTACCATTAGCGCTCGCGGCAATGTTCAAAATGGTGCGGCGGTAGTAGACAGCACGGTTAAAGACATTCGTTCACTCACCTCGGATATAGAAAGTGTGAGTACGGTGGTTACCGAACTTGCTGCGCAAACAGACAGTATTGGCGCTGTGTTAGACGTTATTCGCGGTATTGCAGAACAAACGAACTTACTGGCCCTTAACGCCGCTATTGAAGCCGCTAGAGCAGGTGAGCAAGGACGAGGTTTCGCCGTTGTAGCTGATGAAGTACGTACACTAGCAAGTCGAACCGGACAAAGTACCGATGAAATTCAAGCAATGATAGAAAAACTGCAAAGTAATGCCAAAAGCGCTGTAGATGCGGTAAAAGTGAGCCAATCAGCGTCAGCCACAACAGTGGATAATGCTATTCAAGCAAATCAAAACCTACAGGAAGCTGATCGTTTGATGACAGAAATAGCGGACATGAGTAGTGAAATTGCAAGAGCTACTGAACAACAAGCGGAGGCCGCTACAGAAGCCAACATGCGTATAAACGCACTATCTGGCGCAGCCGATAGTAGTTTGAGAACAGCTGATGAGTTAGCTGCTGCTAGCGAAGCACTTAAGCGCAGCTGCTTAGCTATTATGGAGATAGCAAACCGCTTCAAGCTGTAAACTTTATTTCTTTTTAGGCCTGATAGAGGAGTGAATTAGAATTCTCGTATTCAGGCCTGCCTCCCCCTACTGTTTGCTTCACTCTATACCCTACTCTACCTTTTTCACTATTTTCATCGTTTAATAGAAGACTGAACTTTGTCGTGACTTGGCATTCTTAAACTATCAGTGGCTCGCTCTGCCTGTGGAACAATAGGTCTGAGTGCATTACACTCAGACACTAAAAGTCGCTACGTGCCGATTTCCGCTTTTTAATTGGCTTTTCCACTGGAATTAAGTAGTAACTTATTGCTCGTAACGGTAGACACGTATCAAATCAAGGAGTTGAATATGAGTAGTGGTTCAAAGGGTAAGCCTATTTTATTATGGGTTGTCGGTTTTTTCGTATTGCTATTCTTGGTGTACTTTTTATTCGCCAATGCCATTATTAAGTCCATCCTTGAATCAAAACTGGGTGAGTCCTACGGGGCAGAAGTAAATATCGATGAATTCGATCATTCTCTTTTTCCAACAACGGTAACGCTAAAAGGTATTGCGCTAACCAACCCCACTAAGCCATCACACAACCAAGTTTTTGTGGGTGAAGCGAATGCGGACGTAGAGTTAAAGCCACTGCTTGATGATCAGGTTATTGTTAATAACTTAAACCTACTTAAAGTACAGTTTGATACTGAACGTGAGTCTGAAGGTGAAGTGTATCGCGTTCCAGAACGCTCTCTGTCGTTTGACGAAATTAAAGCAAAAGCCAAAGAAGCCGTGCCTACGGTTGACGAACTTCTCGCCCGCAATCCACTAAAAACCACTGCTGCCATTGAAAATGCAAAGTCTGCTTACGAAACCTATGGAAAAGGTTTGAAAGAAGACTATGAATCTTTACCTGATAAGTCGCGCATTGAGTACTATAAAACACAGGTAGCCCAGCTAAAAGAAACAAACTACAAAGACCCACAAGCTTTGGTACAGGCGAAATCTTCGTTTGATAAATTAAAAGAAGAAATGCAGGCAGACCGCGCGCTTATTAGCAAATTCACGGAAAAAGCGAGTGATGCCAAACAAGCCCTAAGCGAAAGTGTTGAAGCACTAAAGAAAGCGCCACAAGAAGATTACGCGCTGCTGAAAGGGGTAATTGCAGGTGACCAAGCGGCACTTTCTCAAGTAACTTACTTTGTGTTTGGTGACAAAGCGGCGGAATACACGGAGTACCTTTTGGCAGCAATGCAAATTGTTATGCCGCTCATTCAAGGTGAAGAAAAAAGTGAAGCACCGACTGAAGTGCCCTCGATTTTGGTGAAAGAAGCCAATGTATCAGTGCTTTGGCAAAATGAATCTATCACCAGCAAATGGAACAATATTACAAACGTTCACGAAGTATTCGGTAACCCCACCACCTTTACTATTGAAGCAGCGGGCGAGTTATTAAAGTCGTTTACTTCCAGCGGTGAATTCTGGATTGACGGCGACGGTGTTGATGCCAGCCAAGTCTGGCAGCTAGCCGGCGTAAATATGTCTAACATTTCGTTTAGCGGTAATGAAACGCTAAATGCGGTGCTTAAATCAGCGCTGATGAAAACCAATGGTTCGATGAAAGTCACAGATAACATGCTTACTGGTTCGGGCGAAGTTGACCTTCAACAGCTCGTTATGGAAGCAACTGGAACCAGTGATATCACTAGTGCTATTGCGCAGGCACTGCAAACGTTAACCAGCTTGAACATGACGATGCTGCTAGACGGCACGCTTTCAGATCCTGGCTTTAACATTAAGTCTGATCTTGATAACAAGCTGGCCAAAGCGGCGCTTTCACAGCTTACTGCCAGCCAAAAAGACAAGCTGGATGAATTAAACAATAAACTCAACAGCATGATAAGCAACGAGCAATCATTGCTATCAGGCGAGCTTGTCGACGTAAACAGTATGCTTAGCGCGGCCCAAGGCGACAGCGCAGCTCTTCAGGAACTACTTCAAGCTCAACTTAACAGCGTTGTTGAGCAGCAAAAAAGTAAGCTGTTTGATAAATTGAAGGGAAAATTGGGCCAAGGTGAATAATGCGCCTTTGACTCGACGCTGCTTCGCGGCATAATAAGACTCAGCAGAGGCGAAGAGCCTCTGCTTTTTTTCCGCTTAACCACATTGTCAGGTGAATCTGTGTTGCAAGGTAAATGGCTTCCCATTGTATTGATAGTACTGCTTGGTCTATTGCAATACAGGCTATGGTTTGGAAAAAATAGTATTCCCGATTACTTCAACCGAAAACAAGAAGTTCACTCTCAAGCTCTTCAAAATGCCAACCTCGCTCAGCGCAATGCCCTACTTAAAGCTGATATTAGCGATTTAAAAATTGGTCTAGAAGCCATTGAAGAAAGAGCCCGAAATGAACTCGGTCTGATCAAAAAGGGAGAAACCTTCTACCGTATTTTGCCCGCAGATTCTAAGTGAACAAAATGACATCGCCCCGCGTTGTTGCGGTTATCCCCGCAGCCGGAGTTGGCAGCCGAATGCAGGCTGACCGCCCAAAGCAATACCTCACCTTAAATGGTAAAACTATTCTTGAGCACACGATTGACGCGCTGCTACAGCATCCGTTAATCGACGACGTGATCGTAGCGATAAGCCCAGGTGACGCGTATTTTGATCAATATCAGTTACGTGAAAAACCCATTCGCGTTGTAGATGGCGGAAAGGAACGCGCTGATAGCGTATTGAACGGGCTTATGTCACTTGGCGAGAACGATTGGGCATTGGTTCACGATGCCGCGAGGCCTTGTATAGAAGAGAGCGATATTTCCGCGCTGCTCGAATTAATGAACAGTGATGACGTTTCTGGCGGCATTCTAGCAACGCCGGTTCGTGACACCATGAAGCGGGTCAAACCTTCAACTAATGTTATTTCTCATACTGAGGATCGAGACGGTCTTTGGCACGCTTTAACGCCTCAACTTTTTCCAGCAACATTGCTAAAACGCGCTCTTCAAAATGGTTTATCACAAGGCGCGAATATCACAGACGAAGCCTCTGCCATGGAGCTTGAAGGCTATAAAGTTGCCATGGTAAGCGGAAGTCCGGCAAATATAAAAATAACGCATCCGGCCGATCTTCCGTTGGCAGAATTTTATCTTAAGCAAAAATTTAGCGCGCAAGGCCAGAACGCTCAAAACTACAGAGTTCAAAGCCACAGCGCAAAAAATCAAAAGGCACAATCATAATGCGAATTGGACACGGATTTGATGTACACAAGTTTGGCGGTAAAGGCCCCATCACAATAGGGGGAGTCAGTATCGACTATGAGCAAGGACTTTTAGCCCACTCAGATGGCGATGTTTTGCTACACGCATTGTGTGATGCAATGCTAGGAGCAGCAGCACTCGGTGATATTGGCAAGCACTTCCCTGACACAGACGACGCTTACGCGGGTGCAGACAGCCGCGTGCTGCTGCGTCACGTTGTCAATGTAGTAAAGGAGAAAGGCTACGGCTTAAGTAATGCAGATATGACCATTGTGGCGCAAGCACCTAAAATGGCGCCGCATATAGCTGCTATGCGCGAGATTATTGCCCAAGACTGCAACGTATCGCTTGACGACATCAACGTAAAAGCAACGACCACTGAAAAGCTAGGCTATACAGGCCGTAAAGAAGGCATTGCCTCTCACGCCGTTGTTCTACTGGAAAAATTATGAAGCCTTTACACACTGACCACTGGCTGTACTATTTCGCAAAGCCTGTATCCACCGGTATTTTTAAATTCCAAGCCGACGATTTTCAAGTTGTCGAGGATTTGGGTTATACCCCTTGTGGTGAAGGCGAGCACCAGTTTGTATTTATTGAAAAAACCAACACTAATACCGCGTTTGTCGCTGAGCAGCTAGCCCGTTTCGTTAACCTTCCATTACGCCAAATTACCTATGCTGGTCGCAAAGACAAATACGCGGTAACGCAACAGTGGTTTGGTATTCACGCGCCGGGTAAGCCTGACTTCGACTTCAGCAACTTTGAACTGGAAGGCGTTAAAGTGCTTAAGCAAATGCGTCACAATAAAAAG
This sequence comes from Alteromonas sp. 5NW40-0090, assembly GCF_057552975.1. Taxonomy (NCBI): domain Bacteria; kingdom Pseudomonadati; phylum Pseudomonadota; class Gammaproteobacteria; order Alteromonadales; family Alteromonadaceae; genus Alteromonas; species Alteromonas sp. 5NW40-0090. Next base: position 20,800 of record NZ_BAAJLT010000008.1, on the reverse strand, counting down.
TTGCGAACCGGTCAGCTTAAAGGCAATCACTTTACGATTACCCTGCGCCAGGTACTGCATCCTGAGGCCATTGAAGAGCGTCTTCAGGAAATTGAAAAGCACGGTGTGCCAAACTATTACGGCGAACAACGCTTTGGCGTGATGCGCTTAAATGACATGGGTGAAGTGCAGCGCGGTGGAAACCTGGTAATGGCCGAGCGGATGGTAAACGGTGAAACCATCAGACACCGCAACAAACGTTCCATGGCGCTTTCTGCACTGCGCAGCTGGCTATTTAATGAAATGCTTTCTGCACGTTTAGAAAAAGACGTGTTCGACAAGGTCACTCACGGCGACGCGCTGGTGCTTTCGGGTTCTAACAGCTTTTTCATCAACGAAGGTTCTGACGGCTCTGAGCAACAGCAAGACGCACAACGTCGTTTTAATGCCAAAGATGTGTGCCCATCGGCTCCACTTTGGGGTAAAGGAGACCTTGTTACGCAAGCTGACACGCTCGTTTTAGAACAGGCTGTTGCTGAGCAAAATAGTGAAGTTATCGACTTTTTAAGCCAATGCGGGCTCGAACAAGAGCGTCGAGCGATAAAAATATGGCCTTCACAGCTTGAATGGCAGAGCAAGGGTGATACATTTACTATCTCATTTGCACTTCCAAGCGGCTGCTTTGCAACCTCAGTCCTTAGAGAGTGCGTAGAGACCTTATCCCCAATTAATCGGGTTTAACAGTATTGATAAAAAAGTGTGGCGCGCAACAGACTTAACCTCGCGTAGCTGTGAATAAAAATAAAGGAAAGTACGCAACATCATGAGAGCTTCTAGAAAAGGAGACGCGTTAGCACAACTGCTTTATAACGAGGGAATACGTTCGCAAGCAGTATTGAACGCCATTGCTGGTACGCCGCGGGAGAGCTTTTTACCCGACGCGCTGAAACATAAGGCCTATCAAAATACGGCACTGCCGATAGGTCAAGGACAAACCATTTCGCAGCCTTATATTGTTGCGAAAATGACAGAGTTGCTGCTAGGTAGTCCCAACAAACCCGAGAAAGTGTTAGAAATTGGTACGGGATCAGGTTATCAGACCGCTATTCTTGCGCAGCTATTCGCCAAAGTATTCAGTGTTGAACGTATTAAATCGTTGCAGTTCCAAGCGAAACGTCGAATGAATCAGCTCGACCTTCACAATATTGCAATGAAACACGGCGATGGTTGGAAAGGTTGGGCGTCCAAGGGCCCTTACGATGCCATTATTGTCACCGCCGCCGCTGCAAGTCTTCCACAGGATTTGTGCGATCAGCTTAAAGAAGGCGGGCGGTTGATTATTCCCGTAGGTAACGAGCAACAATCGTTACTGTGTATTGATAGGATTGAAGGTGAACTAAAAACATCGACCATTGAATCGGTCCGATTTGTTCCCCTTGTAGCAGGAGAGCTAATGTGAAGCTTTTTGAGCCATGTTATGACATGGCGTTACGCTGGGCGAGACATCGTCACGCAACCAAATATTTGGGCGGGTTAAGCTTCTCAGAGTCGGTTTTCTTCCCTATTCCACCTGATGTTATGCTCGCTCCAATGGCACTGTCCCAGCCTGCTAGAGCATGGCAGTTCGCTTTTATTACGACCATCGCGTCGATTTTGGGCGGTATAGCTGGCTATTGGCTTGGTTACTTTGCTTTCGATGCTTGGCTGGCGCCGCTTATCGAGAGCTGGGGGTATACCCACAAAATAGACACGGCAATGCAGTGGTTTAAAGACTACGGCGTATGGGTAGTTTTTCTTGCTGGCTTTTCGCCTATTCCCTATAAAATCTTTACTGTAAGTGCTGGATTCTTGCAAATGGCTTTCTTACCCTTTGTACTTGCATCGGCCATTGGACGAGGCGCCCGCTTCTTTTTGGTTGCCGCGCTTATGCGTTGGGGTGGTGCAGCCATGGAACAAAAGCTAAGACAGTATGTAGAAGTGCTAGGATGGGCTGTCGTCATTCTTGCCATACTCGCTTATTTATTACTGCGATGACATGCGTACATCCAATGTTCACATAGGAATTTTGTTATATATTTGTGTACTCATCGGGGGCTGTGCAGGAAGAAGTGCACCCGCTCCCGTCGTTTTATTAAATAGCCAAGTTTCAGATGGAAGCGAAGAATACACAAAAAAAACCTATAAAGTGCAACGGGGAGATACCCTTTACGCAGTAGCTTGGTATACCGGGAATGACTATCGCGATTTAGCAAAATACAATGGTTTATCAGCCCCTTACACTATTTTTCCCGGTCAAATATTGAATGTATCGCCTCCGTCGAATGTGGCTGTAGCTCCCGTAAAAACTGAGGTCAAGACCAAACAGTCAACAACTCCGACCACCTCTAAAGTAGACAAAAGTTTGGTTGACCGCCCATCACCACAAGCGTATCGTGAAAGTGAAAAAGTTGTTAAGCCACAAAAAGTTACAACTGTCAAGAAGCCGTCACAAAGCGTCAAAAAACAAACGCCGACGAGCTTTCCAAGCAAAGTTGAAAAGTGGGTTTGGCCAGCAGAAGGTAAGATAGTTGGTACTTTCAGTAAGTCTGAGTCAGGCAACAAAGGAATTGATATCGCTGGTGCTAGAGGCAGTAAAGTCGTCGCAGCAGCAGATGGAAAAGTTGTTTACTCAGGAAGTGCCTTAAGAGGTTACGGTAATTTAGTAATAATTAAACATACCGACACCTTTTTGAGTGCTTATGCTTACAACGACACTATTTTAGTCAAAGAACGAGAATGGGTGTCGGCAGGGCAGCAGATTGCAGCCATGGGTGACAGCGGCACAAATTCGGTAAAACTTCACTTTGAAGTTAGGTATCGAGGGAAATCGTTAGACCCTATGAAATACCTGCCAGTATTAAAATAATAAAAATAAATAATAATAATAATAGATAAAGGAGAAACGTCATAAGGTAAACCTTGTAGCAGGAGATTCACGATGGGTAAGTCAAATAAAGCCTTGGAATCAAAACCGCAAGATGACTTAGATGTCATCGATATGCCAGCTGATATGAAAGCTGACGAAACCTTAACCAACGACGCTGACCTAGAAAATGATGATGCCATTTTCAGTCAGGATGACCAACCTAAAAACCTAGATGCCACACAGCTTTATCTAGGGGAGATTGGTTTTTCACCACTACTGACCGCAGAAGAAGAAGTTTATTTTGCGCGTCGCTCACTGAAAGGCTGCGAAGCCTCTCGCAAACGAATGATTGTTAGCAACCTTCGCCTTGTTGTTAAGATTGCTCGCCGTTATAACAACCGTGGATTAGCACTTCTTGATTTAATTGAAGAAGGTAATTTAGGGCTAATTCGTGCCGTTGAAAAGTTTGATCCTGAACGCGGGTTCCGCTTCTCAACGTACGCCACATGGTGGATTCGACAAACCATTGAACGCGCTATTATGAACCAAACGCGCACCATTCGTTTGCCCATTCATGTAGTGAAAGAACTAAACGTTTATTTACGAGCTTCTCGTGAACTTTCACAAAAGCTTGATCATGAGCCAACTGCTGAAGAAATTGCGGCAGCGCTTGATAAGCCTGTTGAAGACGTCACTAAGATGCTACGCTTAAACGAACGCATTACCTCTGTTGATACACCTATCGGTGGAGAGAATGATAAAGCACTTCTCGACATTATTGCTGATGAGAAAGAGTTTAGCCCTGAAGAAAGCTTACAAGACTCAGATATCAAAAGTAATATTGTTACTTGGCTTGAAGAACTAAACCCTAAGCAGCGCGAAGTACTTGCTCGCCGATTCGGCCTTATGGGATATGAACCATCAACTCTTGAGGATGTAGGTGCAGAAATTGGCTTAACACGTGAGCGTGTACGTCAAATTCAAGTGGAAGCACTTCGCCGTCTTCGCGATATGCTGGGTCATCAAGGTCTTTCACTAGAGAATTTGTTCGACCAAATGAAGTAGCTTCTGCGTACATTGCAAAGCAAAGGCAAAATGCCAGTGTTGAAACGCTTCTAAACAAGCGTTTCAACACTGGCATTTTTTTATTCTAACGTTGAAAAGGTTTAGCGGATTCCTGCCCCTAGTCTTGTTGGTTTTTTACAAGCGTAACGAAGGTGTAAGCATGCGCATTCTTTTCATCGGCGCTATGCGGTTCCCGCGATATTTCAGTCCAGCTTGCTGCTGCCTCGTAATCTGGGAACTGGGTATCTCCCTCAACGCTTAGCTCGATATGAGTAAGGTACAAAATATCCGCTTTATCTAAAAATGACTGATAAATAGTGCCGCCACCAATTATCATTACTTCGTCATTCTCGCCACTTTTATTACTTAATACTTTTGCGACCTCAAATGCCGATTCTGGAGAGTCAACCACAGTAGCGTCAGATAAGCTGTAATCTTCATTACTCGTGATCACAATATTTGGCCTACCCGGAAGCGCCCTACCGATTGATTCGTAGGTTTTGCGACCCATTATTACAGCCTTGCCCAAGGTGATAGCTTTAAAATGCTTCAAGTCAGCGGGTAAATGCCACGGCATATCATTGTCTGCACCAATAATTCTGTTTTTTGCCATAGCAGCAATCATCGCTATCTTCATTTTTAAACCTTCAGACTAAGTTCTTTTTTATGCAATGAAGTATATCAACTTCGAAAGAAAAAAGCGTCCGCTCTTCAGTTATCAAATAAAAACAATTATCATTTGCAATAAGAAAAAAGATACTCTAGTGTAGAGTCAGGAGGTGGCGACAATGCTAATAAATTACTTATGCCCTAAACATGCTGACTGGGTCTATAGCAATCCAGAGCAAGCGCTTCACGTAATGGCACGGGATGAAATGCAAGGCACTATGCTGATGCAGAGTGGTCAGTTAAGTGAAGCAATCCCTTATCTTGGATGCGCATTTGATATCGCTGTTATTTTGCTTGAAGTTGACGGCGGCGAGAATAACGCGATGACTGCCAAAATTATGAATTTAACCAGCTCGCTTGAAGAGATCTATTTCCACTTAACACTTCCTCATCATAGAAACGCCATAGTAGATAGAGCTCATGCGGTAATAAGAGCGTCTAATAGTGTTGCAAACAACACCATACCAATGAGCTTTACCGTATAAAAATGGTTTGCGCTGCATGAAAAAAGCTCGCACTTTGCTTTAACAAATATGCGAGCTTTCTATTTTTGACAACGATTTATTTACGTCAAACTATTACCGATACAAACACGATGCTAATTGCTTTAAGTATTTTCTTATCGGTTATTGCTTAAGGTCTGTTTTACAACTGCTGACTCTCAGCGATTGTTTCTCAACGACTGTTTCTCAGCGACGATACTCAACTTCCACGTCGTAATCGTCTTCGTCCCAGTCGTCATCATCGAGATCGTCGCCTAAGCCATCTTCAAATTCATCATGGGCTTCAAGTGTATTCTTGTGGTAAGTGTCCCACTTGAATTCTACTTCTTTTTTCTCTTCTTCCTCTTCCAGTTCTGCTGGAAGGGTTTCGATGAAGTCCATAATGTCGTTACACAAAGGGTCTAGGTTCATCTTTTGGAACGCAGAAATTTGATAAACTGGGCCTTCCCACTCTAATGCGTCAATAACATGCTGACAGCGCTCTTCGGCTTCTTCTTCAAGTAGCAAATCGACTTTATTAAATACCAACCAACGGGGCTTTTCTGCCAATTTAGGGCTGTATTTTTCAAGCTCTTCAATGATCGCTTTTGCGTGTTCGGCAGGATCGGTTTCATCAACAGGGAAAATATCGACCACGTGAAGCAAAATACGGCAGCGCTCTAAGTGCTTTAAGAAGCGTATGCCTAATCCAGCACCATCGGCAGCACCTTCAATCAAACCGGGAATATCAGCAACAACAAAGCTGCGCTGTGAGTCTTGACGAACTACACCTAAGTTAGGCACAAGGGTGGTAAACGGATAATCAGCCACTTTAGGCTTAGCTGCTGATACAGAGCGGATAAAGGTTGATTTACCTGCGTTAGGCATACCAAGTAAGCCAACATCGGCGAGAAGCATAAGCTCTAGCTTAAGGTTGCGAATTTCACCTGGTGTACCATTGGTTTTTTGACGTGGGGCACGGTTCGTACTGCTTTTAAAACGGGCATTACCTAAACCGTGAAAACCGCCTTGTGCCACTTTAAGCTTTTGGCCATGACGAGTTAAGTCACCCAAAACTTCGCCCGTGTCGCTGTCAGTAGCACGTGTACCCACTGGCACCATTACGGTGAGGTCTTTACCTTTCTTACCGATACAGTTGCCGCCTTGCCCATTTTGGCCACGCTCAGCACGGTGAAAGCGCTCAAAGCGATAATCGATCAATGTATTTAGGTTTTCATCGGCTTGTAAGAATACGCTGCCGCCGTCACCACCGTCGCCACCGTCTGGGCCACCTTTAGGTACGTATTTTTCCCTTCTAAAGCCAATGGTACCGTTGCCGCCGTCACCGGCTTCAACGCGAATTTCAGCTTCATCTACAAATTTCATTTATCACTCCGGGCTGTAATGCCGTGGGTTATTAACTTATTAATGCGAATACTAAGTTTACACCAAATTGCGCATCGGCGCTCTTGAGTCTGCTCAGCATTCTAAAAAATTGAAAAGTAAAACCTTGTTCAGCGCTAATTCATTTTCAGAATGTAAACGCTATTAATTAAGAACAGAAAAAGAAAGAAAGGTTTCACAAAACAAAAAACCCCGCAAGCGCGGGGTTTTTCTAAGCCTGTTCGGCGAGAAGCTTTCGCGCTTACTCAGCTACGATGCTTACAAATTTACGGTTCTTCGGTCCTTTAACGTCGAACTGAACTTTACCGTCTTTTAGTGCAAACAACGTGTGGTCTTTACCGATACCCATGTTGTCACCAGCGTGGAAACGAGTACCACGTTGACGAACAATGATGTTACCAGCAAGAACAGATTCACCACCAAAGCGCTTAACACCTAGGCGTTTACTTTCTGAATCACGACCGTTTTTGGTACTACCACCAGCTTTTTTGTGTGCCATGTGTTCGTGCTCCTATTATGCGTTGATACCAGTGATTTTCACTTCTGTGAACCACTGACGGTGACCCGCTTGCTTACGAGAGTGCTTACGACGACGGAACTTAACGATTTTTACTTTATCGCCACGACCGTGTGTAACAACCTCAGCAGTCACCTTACCACCAGCAACGATTGGTGTGCCGATTTTTACGTCGTCACCGTTGCTTACCATTAAAACTTTGTCAAATTCAACCGTTTCGCCTGGGGCTACTTCGATTTTTTCAAGACGAACGGTTTGGCCTTCGGCCACACGGTGTTGTTTACCGCCACTTTGGAAAACCGCGTACATAGTTAACTCCGCTCTGCGTCCACTGACGCTTCAATTCAAAAAACAGGGCGCGAATTGTACGTGAAACATCCGTAAATCACAACCCCGATTCGCAGAAAAATAGATTATTTTTCCAACATGGGGCGAATTATGCCCCAATTGCTTATTTGATGCAGCTTCAAATGCCCAAAAACCGTTAAAAAATCACAATTTTTTTCATTAAATCAGCAAAAAATTATCAGTATGGGAAGATAAAAGTAGCCGTAATACAGGTTAAGTTTGATGAAAAACGCGATCTCAATTGTAAGAGATCCGTTAACAAGATCGCCAACAGATCGGCAACGCACTACTACGATCATACGTTCAATTTCCGACTTAATTGTAATTACATTCGCTTTGAGCAAAGAGCGGGGTGTTTGTACGAGCGATGATCAGATCTCTAGTACGGATCGCTTCAACATTTGGGCGTTTTATTGTTAATGTGAAATTTCGATCTCCGTCGCCCACTTTCATTTTTCTCTTTTGGACCAAAATCAACCTGGCAGTACCGCTCAATTTTCTTGCTTAAACATCAAAAAATAGCGCTTTGGCATGAAAAATTGACAAGAGCATCTATAATCAGAGGTAACTGAATGGATTCGCCCGATTTGGCAACAAAACGCTTGAACAAATACACTGCAAAGAATGGAATTTCGATAGTGGATTACATTTCGACTAATTTCACTTTCGGTTTAACCGTATTTAAGGAATTACACGTAAATACGTTAAGCTGTCATTTTTTAAGACAATTTGGTGGATAGTACTGATGATTAAGGTACAATCGCCACCAATAATTGCCCAAGACGATAAGAGTAAGTATTTATTGCCATGCCTATGGATATAGATTCAATCCGCGCCCTGTCTAATGATGATATGCAGGCGGTAAACCAGCTGATTCAACAACAAGTCGACTCTGATGTTGCCCTTATTAATCAGCTTGGTTTTTACATAGTAAACAGTGGCGGCAAACGCTTACGCCCACTTCTTACCGTGTTAAGTGCGCGGGCAATGGGAATAGACAACAACGATCACCATACGCTTGCAGCAATTGTAGAATTTATTCATACCGCTACCCTGCTACACGACGATGTGGTTGACGAGTCGACCATGCGCAGAGGGCGTGAGACTGCAAATGCTATCTTTGGCAATCAGGCGTCGGTATTAGTAGGCGACTTTCTTTATACTCGCTCTTTCCAAATGATGGTAAGCCTGAAACGCATGCGCGTTATGGAAATTCTTTCCGAAGCCACAAACCAAATTGCAGAAGGCGAAGTGTTGCAGTTGATGAATTGTAACGACGCTAGCACTACCGAAGCGCGCTACTTTGATGTTATTTATGGTAAAACAGCGCGTCTGTTTGAAGCTGCAACACAGTTAGCTGCTGTTTTGACTGACAAAGACGAGCACATTGAACACGCCATGCAAGAATACGGCAAGCACCTAGGTACTGCCTTTCAGCTAGCTGACGATATTCTGGACTACATGGCTGACAGTGAAGAAATGGGTAAGAATGCTGGCGACGACTTAGCTGAAGGTAAGCCTACGCTGCCATTGTTGTACGCTATGTGGCATGCAAAAAATGACGACGACAAAGCGCTTATTCAAGAAGCCATTGAACAAAGTAATGGACTTCCACACCTTACGCGTATTCAAGGTATTATGAAAGAAACCGGCGCTTTGGACTACACACGTGAATGTGCGCAAAAAGAAGTGCAAATGGCCATTGATAGCCTTAACGCTATAGAAGACTCTGACTACAAAGAAGCGCTTATTGCGCTGGCTCATATTTCAATTGAGCGTACTAGCTAATTACCGACTGATGCTATGAAAAGGCGTGTTGTAACCAACACGCCTTTTTTGTGGGTAAAACCTGGATCGCACTTAAAACGTAGGCTTCAAATTTGTCGATACACAAAACGTTTTCGAAACTCTGACAAGCCAATTCAATAAAGAACTTTCTCTGCTCTGATTCATCATGAAAACAAACGTTTAGGCTAAGCGCATTTTTTATAAGCTACCCTTCAAGCATAAAGCCGATCAGGCCCACTAAGAAGCCAAGAATACCGCCAAGTGGAGGAAGCCAATGGTTTTCCATACGAATTTGCGGAGCAATATCTTGGAACACTGAATAAAGGATACCACCTGCAGCAAACAGCATGATCCCACTCATAACCACTGGGAACTGCGCTAAATAATAAAAGCCTAGCAAACTGAACAAGGGGCCAAGTAGCGCCATCAAAACAAAGATAACAATGAGTTTATTGCTACGCTGTTTGTTTTTGGGCAACATCTCTCTGTAGGCATTAAACCCTTCAGGTAGATTTTGGACCGCAATCAATAGGCCTAACAACATAGTGCCACCGCCTAGTGCTGCCGTAGTACCAAGGGCGATAGACTCAGGCACAAAATCACTGAGCATGGCGGCTAACTGGCTGCCTGCGGTTTTCTTTTTCGCCAAGTAAATATCAAGAGCCATAAAAGCTAAAGCGCCACCAACAAAGCACATTATGGCCGCCAATAACGATACGTCTTTTATCCCTTCGGGCACAAGCACTAAGCCTACCGCAGAGATTAGGGCCCCCGCCCCAAGTGCTAAAATGCCGTGGCGTAACTCTTTTTCTAACCACTTAGGTTGAATACCCTGGTAAGTCGCTAAAATAGCGCCCGCGGGCATGGCAAGGCCAGCTACCGTTGCCATTATCAATAAACCTACTATATTGCCTTGTGCCATAAAGACTCCTTTCTAGCCATTACTTGTGTGCGCCTTCTAATTGATTACTGCTCTCAGCACCATTGGTTTACAAATAAATCCTTTTCTACGCGCGTAACGAAAAAGAGCAGCCTTAGACTGCTCTTTGCATTCATGACGATGGGTTGTGTTAGCTATTAGCCATACACAAGCAAGCCGATTAATTTAAATCCAAATCTCGGGTCATGTTCTCGTTCTTATCGCGATGCACAATAATGTTGTCTTCAATGCGAATGCCGCCAAAGGGCTTGTATGCATCAATGGTATTCCAGTTGATGTATTTAGACGCAGGCGTTGCTTTAAGGTCGCGCAGCAGGCTATCGATGAAGTATAAACCCGGCTCAATAGTAAACACTTGGCGCGCTTCTACCATACGCGTGCAGCGCAAGAACGGGTGATCGTCAGGAGCAGGCTTAGGCGTACCGCGATCGTCGTTTACAAGACCACCTACATCGTGCACTTGTAACCCTAAGAAGTGACCAATGCCATGCGGGAAGAATGTGCGCGTAATCCCCATTTCCACGATTTCTGGCGGCGTAAGGTTCACCATGCCGGTGTCGTGAAGAATTTGCGCAATACCATCGTGGGCTAACAAGTGAATGTCTGTGTAGGCTACACCCGGCTTTAACGAATCGACTAAGGTCAGCGTAACCTTATCTACCGCTTGAATGAGGTCGCGGAACATCGCTGAATTATGAACCCCCTCTTGAGCGTAGGTACGCGTAATATCTGCCGCATAGCCATGATAATTCGCTCCCGCATCAATTAAGAACGAACGCGATTCTTTTGGCGCTACAGTATCGCACTGCATGTAATGCAGAATTGAAGCATGTTCGTTAAGTGCCACAATACTGGTGTAAGGCACATCGTTATCGCCCTGTCGACACGCAGAGGCATAAGCTAAATTAATGTCGAACTCGCTTTTACCATTGCGAAAAGCTTGCTCTGCCGCTTTATGACCTGCCACCGCCAGCTTGTTAGCTTCACGCATGCAGTCAAGTTCATAGTCGGTTTTATAAGCACGTTGATAGTGCAAATAATGCAACACGCGGTCTGGGTTTACATTGTCAAAACCCAACGCTTTGGCTACTTCAATATATTCGCCCACATAGGCAAAACGGCTTTTATCGTAAGGCAGAAATTTCTCTACCGCATCGGCCTGTTGAAGTAGTTTAATGTCGAAGCTGTCAGTCCAAAAGTCATTTGGCTCTGGCGGCACTTTGTGCCAGAAATCTTCGGGGCGATAGAAAATGAGCGTAGGCTTGTCTACACCGTTTACCACCAGCCAACAGTTGGGGTTATCAATAACAGGCACCCATGCTTTGAACTGCGGGTTGACCTTGAATGGGTAGTGATTATCGTCCAAGAAAAGACGTTTGCCCTGTCCTGAGTGAATAACTAGTCCGTCTAGCCCTTCTCGCTGTAGTGCTTCGCGAGTTCTAGCTTGAAGCTCTTCGATATGCTGTTGGTAGGTTGCTTTATGTTGCGACATAGCCCCTCTTATCTTTTTAGTCGTTAGTTAGCTACTAGTGTATCACGAGGCCAGCATGACATGCATACTGGCTCAGACCGCTGTGCTGTTGTATACGTTAAGTTTCCCATACTGGTAAAATAACAACGTAATGAAAGGCGTACCCGTACGCCTAACCTTCGATAGCTATCGCGGTGCTAGTTGCAGTGTACCTGTTACCGGATGTGTACTTACTGCATCTGCCGATGGGATCATATCGCGGGTAAGTTGAGGGAAGATATTCTCGTTTCCACCTAGCTGCTGGTCGTAAATATGCTGATACGCCATCACCGCCTTCACGTAGGCACGGGTTTCTTTGTAAGGAATATTCTCAATCCAAATATCCACTGGTAGCGCTTCATTAGCAGGCAACCATTCCAACACTTTGCGCCAACCAGCGTTATAAGATGCGGACACCAGCACTGGGTTATTGTTTAACTTGTCCATTAAATAACGAAGGTACTGCACGCCGTATTCAACGTTATCGTCTACCTGAAAAAGTGTGTTGCGACTTACTTTCTCTTTTGCTACATAACGCGCGGTTCCCGGCATAAGCTGCATGAGTCCTGCCGCTCCCACCGAAGAGATAGCATCGCTTCTAAACGAACTTTCTCGGCGTGCAATAGCCATAGCCAGCGACTTTGAAATACTGTATGCCTGCGACTTTTCGCTGAATACATCATTAAAGGCCAGTGGGAATCGGCGCTCGACATCATCCCAATAGCCACTTCGCGCAAAACTGGTAATAGCTTGATCGTATAAGCCCCACTCATACGCCAAAATGCCCGCATCGGTGACTTTCGATTCGGGTAAATGTGACAGTAAATAGAACCACTCACGGCGCGCTTCTGTGGTTCTGTCTAACCTGAAAAATTCAACAGAGCGCATGGTGGCAGGGGTTTTCGCCACACTGGCAATAGCTGCCGTGTCTCTTGGCGCAGGCGTGTGCGCAAGCGACGGAATTTCGCCTATGTGCGCACTTGCCATAAAGCCATAATAATGGCGTTCTTGAGAAAGCTCTTTATAAAGCACGGTAGCCTGCATAGTTTGACCAAGCGCTTCTAAAGCACGGGCTTTCCAATAGCGATAGTTCTCTTCTTGCTGCAAACTGGCAGGGGCGCTAACAATAACATTAACCACTTCCTGCCACTTTTTCGTGCGAAGCAAATGGGAAATATGCCAAAGCTTTACATCTTCACTGGCACCGTGAACATCAGCAAGTTCAAGCCAATGGTGCGCTTGAGGAAGGCGGTCTAACGTGTAGCTAAGCGCTATTGCTCTTCGCATAACGTGCTGCTGTGCTTGTGAGAAGATGTTCTTGTCGTTGTAACGGTTAAAAACTGTGCCGGCTAAATCGGGGTTTCGCCATGCAAGTTTTTCTACCGCCCATACAATGACCTCCGCTTCATGGGATGTATTTTTTAACGGGAAGAGTGCTGCTTTGTTAACTCGGCTTGAATCTCGGGTTACTGATAACCACGCATCTGCAAGATATTGCTTATCACTGGGTAATTGGCGCTTGAGATAAGAGATAATACTTCGATTATCTTCTTTCGCAGCAATCTCAATACGTTTTATCACCATTTCTGGTGTCATCATGCCCGCTTTTTTCCACTTAGCAAAAAGCGGATCGCACTCATCAGGTTGAGACTGCCCATGAAGCCACAGGGCATCAACTTCAGGTAATATATCTTTTTCGCTTTCACCTTCTTTTAAGCGGTAATTAAGCGCAATACAGGTAAGCCTTGCCCCCATACCAGGGCGATAGTTTTCTAAAAATGTGCTGCGGTAGTCATTTTTTGCAAGGTAGTTAAGCCACTTATAACGCACACCATAGCTTACCGGCTGTCCATTAAAGTCTTCCAGAAACTGTTTAACATCGCGCTTTGTTCTTATTGACATGGTGCGTTCAAGTTTAAGCCGAAGCAAATAAGGATAAAGTGGGTAGTGCGCTAACTCATAAATGTCGTTATCAAGATGCTGAACGCTGCGTTTTGAGTAAGTTAATAATTTCTTTTCAACTTCTAAATAGCGAGCGCGATCTTTTTCGAATATGTCTTCGGGTAAAGTTAAGGGCTGGGTTGCCCAAGCACCAAAGGAAGAGAAAGAACACATCAGTGCTCCCACTACGGTGGCGAGCAATTTATTGTTTTTTGTCAGCGAGCGCTGACCTAACCACGAACTAAAATAAAAACCAGACACAATAGAACTCCTACCCTGCTCTACACTCGAACGCTTATAAGCGCTGGCAAATTTGCCAAATCGAGCTGATTGTAAAATGTTGCTGAAAAAAGCAGCATTGCGACTGTTCCAATACGTTCGTTAGATAAACGAAGGGAAAGTTTCAGCCTGGCTCCGTGCCAAAGAAGATGTTGTGCCAGCTGTCGTTAGCTATGCTTTACAAACATAGTTGACATGATTGTAGATTATTCTTTTGCTGGATTGGCGCTTTGCGACAATAACGCTCATTATACAACCACCAATACCGAAATGAAGCTTGAATTCGATATTTGCACTTGAATTTAAGTCATCGGACCACTACCTTAGACAAATTGAAACGCTTGTTTGATTTTTTGTTGAAATTTTGTGTGGCTTTGTAAAGAATCTAGCCACCCTAACGCGTTAGTGAATGCATACGACCCTACAAATTAGTTGGATTACTTCACTAACATCCTGGCCAATGCCGAAGGAGATGATAATGATATACACAGGCAAAAGTCTTTCCGTCAGCCTGTTAGATGACGGCTTTGCTGAGCTGGTATTCGACGCCGAAGGTTCAGTAAACAAGTTCGACCGCCAAACAGTGAGCGAACTTGACGAAGCAACCCAAGCCCTACTTGCTAAAGGCGATGTTAAAGGCTTAGTAGTACGCAGTGCAAAACCTGCATTTATCGTAGGTGCTGATATCACCGAGTTCACTGGCCTTTTCGCTATGGACGACGCTGAAGTACTACAGTGGGTTGCTAATACGTCACAAGTATTCGACCGCTTCGAAGACTTACCTTTCCCTACCATCGCTGCAGTTAACGGCTTCGCACTAGGCGGCGGCTGTGAAATGGCATTGGCGTGTGACATGCGTATTGCAGACACTACCGCCTCAATTGGTTTACCAGAAGTTAAACTAGGTCTTATGCCTGGTTTTGGTGGTACGGTTCGTTTACCCCGTCTAATTGGTGCAGACAATGCGCTTGAGTGGATGACTACTGGCCGTGACAGAAAAGGTGCGAAAGCCCTTGCTGAAGGTGCGGTTGACGCCGTTGTAGCACCAGAAGCACTTGTTGAAGGCGCGCTTTCAATGGTGAAAGACGCAGCAGAAGGCAAGTTTGACTGGCAAGCACGTCGTGCGGTTAAGAAGGCCCCACTACAGCTAAACAAAAACGAAGCGATGATGAGCTTCAGTACAGCTCAAGCCATGGTATTTGCACAAGCAGGTAAGCATTACCCAGCACCGCACAAAATGGTTGAGACTGTTCAAAAAGCAGCGGGCCTAGACCGTGACGGCGCACTTAAGCTTGAAAATGAAGGTTTTGTAGCCCTAGCAAAAACCGACGCAGCCAAAGCACAAATTGGTATCTTCCTTGCCGACCAGTTAGTTAAAGGTAAAGGTAAAAAGCAGGCGAAAGCAGCTACCAAGCAATCTAAGCTTAACGCTGTACTAGGTGCAGGTATCATGGGCGGCGGTATTGCATACCAAAGCGCTGTGAAAGGCACGCCAGTTATCATGAAAGACATTAATCAAGGTGCACTAGACCTTGGCCTTTCAGAAGCAGCTAAAATTCTTGGTAAAGGTATGAAGCGCGGTAAAGTTGATGCGACCAAAATGGCGCAAACACTTAACGCAATCACGCCTACTCTTGAATACAGCACACTTAAAGATGCAGACCTTGTTATTGAAGCGGTTGTAGAAAACCCGAAAGTAAAAGGTATTGTGCTTAAAGAAGTAGAAGACAATGTAGCGGACGACGCTATCATCACTTCAAACACCTCTACTATTTCTATCAACCAGCTAGCTGAAAGCTTAGACAAGCCAGAGCGCTTCTGTGGTATGCACTTCTTTAACCCAGTGCACCGCATGCCGCTTGTTGAAATTATTCGTGGCGAAAAAACCTCTGAAGAAACCATCAATGCAGTCGTTGCCGCTACCCTTAAAATGGGCAAAACCCCCATTGTGGTTAACGACTGCCCAGGGTTCTTGGTAAACCGCGTATTGTTCCCATACTTTGCGGGCTTCAGTAAGCTTCTTATCGACGGTGCTGACTTTGTTGCCGTTGATAAAGTAATGGAAAAAATCTTCGGCTGGCCTATGGGCCCTGCTTACCTAATGGACGTTGTAGGTATCGACACTGGCGATCACGCAGCAGACGTAATGGCAGCGGGTATTCCAGAGCGTATGGCTCGCCTAGACAACGACCCAGTAACTCTTTTCTACAAAGAACAGCGTTTAGGTCAGAAGAACGGTAAAGGTTTCTACAACTACGGTGTTGATAAGCGCGGTAAGCCGTCTAAAACACCTGCTGAAGAAGCCTACGCACTAATGGCGCCACACGTAGCTGAAAAGACAGACTTTGACGCTGACGACATTATTGCACGCCTTATGATCCCTATGGCAAACGAAGCAATTCGCTGCCTAGAAGAAGGCATTGTAGATAGCGCAGCTGAAGCAGATATGGCGCTACTTTACGGCTTAGGTTTCCCTCCATTCCGCGGTGGTATTTTCCGTTGGATTGAAACCATTGGCTTGGCGAACTTTGTTGCGATGGCAGACAAGTACGCTGAACTTGGTCCAATTTATCAGATCTCAGACGGCGTTCGTGAAATGGCCGCTGCTGGTAAATCCTATTTCGCATAAGACCCGGAGGAAAAACTAATGAAAGAAGTGGTCGTAATCGATTGCGTACGTACCCCTATGGGTCGTTCAAAAAACGGTGTTTTCAGAAATGTGCGTGCAGAAGACCTATCTGCAGCACTAATGACCGCGCTACTAGAGCGTAACCCTGGCGTAAACCCAGCGGAAATTGAAGACATCATTTGGGGCTGTGTTCAACAAACTAAAGAACAAGGCTTCAACGTTGCACGTAACGCGCAACTATTAACACAAATTCCACGCACAACTGGCGCGGTAACGGTAAACCGTTTATGTGGTTCATCAATGCAAGCCCTTCACGATGCAACAAGCGGCATCATGAGCGGCCGTGGTGACATTTACATGATTGGTGGTGTTGAGCACATGGGTCACGTACCGATGAACTACAACATCGACTTCCACCCTGGTCTTGCTAAATACACGGCAAAAGCGTCGGGTATGATGGGTATGACAGCCGAACTACTGGGCCGTCAAAACGGTATTACTCGTGAGCAACAAGACGCATTTGGCGCGCGTTCGCACCAACTAGCGCACAAAGCACACCTTGAAGGCCGCTGGGCTAACGAGATTGTGCCTGTTGAAGGTCACGACGCAAACGGCGTATTAAAGCTTATTGACTACGATGAAGTAGTTCGCCCAGAAAGCACAGCTGAGAGCATGGCGGCGCTTCGCCCTGTGTTTGACCCAGTAAACGGTACGGTTACTGCGGGTACGTCTTCTGCGCTGTCTGACGGTGCATCGGCTATGCTACTTATGTCAGCAGACCGTGCGAAAGAGCTAGGCCTAACGCCGCGTGCAAAAATTCGCTCGATGGCAGTGGCAGGTTGTGATGCGGCAATTATGGGTTATGGCCCAGTGCCAGCAACACAAAAAGCCCTTAAGCGCGCAGGCCTAACTATGGACGATATTGAACTTGCTGAGTTTAACGAAGCGTTCGCCGCTCAAGCACTATCGTGCATTAAGCAGCTTGGTTGGATGGATCACCTAGATACTAAGATTAACCTTAACGGTGGCGCGATTGCACTTGGTCACCCACTAGGTTGTTCTGGTTCACGTATCTCGGGTACGCTTATCAACCTAATGGAATCACAAGACGTAAGCTTAGGCTTAGCGACTATGTGTATTGGTTTAGGCCAAGGTATTGCTACCGTATTTGAGCGTGTATAAACGTTTAAATAAGCGCTTTTAAAACTAAGTTTTGAAAAGGGCCTTCGGGCCCTTTTTTGTTTCGGTAAACAAGAAAACTAAAACGCTAAATTAGAAAGTGGGCTGACAACACCATTAGCCCCTTGTTGAAGTATATGGGTATAGATTTGAGTAGTTCTAACATCGGCGTGACCTAGTTGGTCTTGCACTGTTCTGATGTCTGCACCTGATTGCAGTAAATGCGTAGCAAATGAGTGACGAAGCGTGTGTGGCGTAACATGCTTAATTATTCCCGCATCACTTGAAGCACGACTTACCGCGCGCTGTATCTGTTTTTCATCTATATGATGACGCCGTAATAGCTTGCTTTCTGGATCGATACTTAACTTTGATGCCGGGAACAAATACTGCCATTCCAGCGTTTTATTGCGCTGTTGATACTTTTTCCTCAACCCATGCGGAATCCAAGCGCCAGCAAAGTCTGGCACCATCAAATCTCGTTGCAAAAGTTTTTCACTTTCACTGATATGATTTTTTAAAAGTGGGATAAGTGATTCTGACAGCGTTACCACTCGATGCTTGCCCCCTTTCCCAAACCAAATTCTCACACACTTGTAGTCGAAGTCTATATCTCCCGTTCTAAGACGCACGCACTCCATTAATCTAAGGCCACTTCCATAAAGGAGTGCTACCGCTAAGTAATGATGGGTAGGCACCCTACCAAGCAATGCTTTTACTTCTAACTGGGTTAACACAACTGGCAGCTTCCTTTCCCTTCCGCTCCCCACAAAATTCATGTCGGAAGGAAGTGGTTGTTCTAAATATTTATTGTAAAGAAACACTAATGCGTTAAGTGCGGTGGCTTGTGTAGACCGCGCATTCTTTCGCTTGGTAGATAGATGGGTAAGGTATGCTTCAACATGCAACACGTCGAGATCTTTCGGGTGCTGAAATTTGTGAAAACGAATGTAGTCTGAAATCCAGTTTATGTAGGTTTGTATAGTACGCTTTGCATAGCGCTTCAGCATCATGTGCTCGTACAGGGATTTAATAAACTGAGACTTCATATTCGACTCCAAAATAAAAGAAGTCTATTTAAAAAATCACAATGAAATAACTGACTTTAGTACCTGTTTTGTTGCAAAGGCACTCACAAAATATCCCAAAATCACCTGCACCCCGTTTTGGTGTTTTTAGCTTTTGAGTAAAATACACCAAAAACGTATTTTACTAATCCTATCGATAGGTTATGGTTTAATCATATTTATAGCCAAACGGACAAAAAACCCGTTCTGGTTCGTTAAATCGCCCTTTTTAGGGAACGATTAAATTGTTAGAAGGCGTCAGCCTAAACTGCGTTCGGCTCTACAAAAATTCCAGTGCAACTGCCCTCACCTTTTCTTATTAGCATCGCTTTGGCTTGTGGTAGGTTTAAATCCGCCGCTTAAAATTCAAAGGTGGTGTAATAGGCGCTTTACCTTCTTGTCCTTATTTTCAGCCAGCAAGCGCCATTACACTTGATAACTCAGATGGCGGCTAGCTTCTGTCAAATCAAAAACATCATTGCACAACCGTTTTTCTTGTCTGCGTTAACAATCAATCGTATGCTGGCATCAACAGTTTTTAAAAAGACCAAAGGAACTGGCTCTGCTTATAACAAAGCGCTCAAGTTCACTCCCTTCGGTCGCTGGGACGCTAACACGCGGGCTGACTCACTTCGTTCGGATTTTAGCCCACATGCTAGCGCCCCTTAGCTTAAAGTTATGTGCTTTAATGGAATATTCCAGTAATTTTCACTTTATTAGCTATCAGGAATGAACTTGAATGGATTCTTATGTCCTCGCCGATATTATAATCAAATGTATCGTTATTCTGGTTGGTGTATACCTTATCTTCCGAGGCAAGAATGCTAAAAATAGTTTAGGTTCTCAAAGAGAGCTGCTGCCTCCAAATACTATGATTATCATAGGAGTTTTAATCTGCGTCACCAACGCTTACTTAATATTTGAGGCTATTTTGTGAACGCACCTAACAAAAAAATTAAGACACTCACTTCGTTCGCTGGGACGCATACACGTGGGCTGCTTCGCATTCTAGCCCACGTGCCTGCGCCCCTTATTTAAAAGTTATGCATTACCAATAGAACTATAGGCAATCAAACGACAAGGAATGTTTAAAAGCGTGTTTTCACTCAAAGCTCTCTTACCCGATTATTCATTTAATTGGTTTTGGATGTTTGTAAGCTTGTTTCTCGTAATATGGCTGGGACACCAAATTCTTACCGCTGCTTTTCACCAAGAGATACTCAACCTACGAACTACTAATTCTGTTTCCTTAACTGAGTCTCCTTTCTGGTTTTCTTTTGTAGTATTGTTTAAATTTACCGCTTGGTTGTTTGCGCTTTGGTACTTCGTCTCTAGCACCAGATATTTACTACAGAGGAAGTAATGCATAACAACTCAATCAACTCACTCACTACGTTCGCTGGGACGCATACACGCAGGGCGGCTTCGCCATTATGCCCTACGCGCCTGCGCCCGTTATTGAAAAGTTATACACCACCCATTTTTTAATAATAATCAGGCCAAAGTTCAGCACTTTTTTACAACAGCTTTGGGGGTTCGTTTTAGTTTTCGGTCAACATCGAAGGTATCTTGAAAGTTCCGCTTTTCAACTCAAGCCGCCCTCTTCTATGGCAGCAAGTAAAAGTTAAAATCTCTGGTTGTTTTATTCGGTACTTTTACTCTGTTTTCTCTCAACATGCTGGTAGTTTAGAAACGGTTTGTGTATAACAAAAAAATTAAGTCGTGCGCTGGCGCGCACTGGGACGCATACACGTGGGCTGCTTCGCATTATAGCCCACATGTATGCGCCCCTTATTTAAAAGTTATAAGGCGTCAGCCTAAACTGCGTTTGGCTTAATACAAATCCCAGTACAACTACCCTCACCTACTTTTATTAGCATCACTCTGGCTTGTGGTAGGTTTAAATCCGCCGTTTTAGGTCTAGCGGTGGTGTAATAGGCGCTTTATCACCAAGTTCTTATTTTAAGCCAGCAAGCGCCATTACACTTGATAGTCCAACTGGCGGCTAGCTTCAGTCAAATCAAAAACATTTATGCACAGTCGTTTTTCTTGTCTGTGGTAACAATCAATCGTATGCTGGCTTCAACAGTTTTTAAAA